>JAPLPC010000650.1 GCA_026400425.1 Hyphomicrobiales bacterium
TCTGTCTTTCCAGCATGGACAAGCAAATCCGCGCGCAGCTCCTCCGGCACATCTCTTTTTTTCAGAATAGCGCCAAATGAGTGCCTAATAGCATGGGATCCTAGACCTTCCTCGGTAATGCCGGCTGCCACTAAGACCGGAGTGAATACCTTATAGTATCGGTCTCCTAAAGGAGATCTCGTTGTGGGTGAAAACAAATCAGGAAATACGAGATCGTAACCAAGAGCTTTGATCATTGCGACATACCGCAAAAATCAGAGCCGAATGACTTCAGGATGCAGAACAACATTCCGCTTTGACTGGCTGTTTTTGATGCGTCGATATTTGTTCTTCGCGATGTGCAAATATGGATGCCCGATCTAGTCGGAACCAACTTATTTGAGCGCAGCATCGTCAAATGACCTTCTACAGCTTCGATATCAGCCGAGGTCATTCCATCCGCTTGCATATGATTTTCATCTGCCGGTCGGACGGTGGCAGACACACCCTGGGCGTGAAGCAGACGGTATGTCCAAGCTGCACGTCGATCGTCGCGCTCAGCTTGGGATGCGTCAAAGCCAGCAAACGATTTGGCGGATGCTGACAGCCGCTCAAGCTTGTTGAGGTGCTTCGTCACGACGTCGTGGAGCAGCCCGTCCAACTGCGGTGGCGTCAGGTGCATGTCGGCATTTTCGAAGGCTGTCACGACCTCTTCCAACTTCGCGTCTAGCAACACGACCAGCCGTCGCGCGAAGCCCGGCTCAGGTGTCTGCAAGCTCATGAAAAGATGACGTTTATGAAACCAGCTTGAGAGCGCTGGCGGAAGTCGCCGGCGCCAGTAGTACACGGCTTTTCTGCGATAGAGATGCGTTGCGGCTGACACGAATGGCCTCTGTGAAGCAGTCATGTGCCGCACGCCGTGGCTCGACGCCCCACCCAGGGGGAATTCGCAAGCAAATTAAGTAAGATGCGTTTATGTGGCTGGGGCGGGAACGGAAGCGCCTTGGGCACCTTGATCCCAAACTTACACTCAAGACGAAAGTCTGCGACGGGCGGCTTTCTTTCTCATCTCTCGCAATGCGAGTGTAGTATAGCTTGCGATATTTACCGCGGAACCAGGCGCGCATATGCATTGCCGACCCATGTAGTAAAGCTTCGACAGATCAACGTCGATCGTGACCTTGTCGATGGTCCGCTTTAGATTCATCATAAAAATTGATTTGGTGTAACGGGCCCCTTCGCTCCGGCGAATGGGAGAGTCGTGGCCAATCAGTTCGTCGACCCAGCCCGCGTTCACATCCGGAAAATTGCGAAGCGCAGTTTCCACGGCTCCGCGATAGGAACGAAAATCGACCCCTGGTCGATATGTCTTCGTCTTTTTCCGGTACTCTGTAAATCGGCCGCTGAACGCGCCACTGCGTCGGGGTTCGGCGCCTTGTGGAATCAGTTCAGGAAACAGCGGTTCAGTAGGCTGACGGTCATAGTAGCGGTGTTCGAGAAAACCCAACTGTAAAATCAAATCGTGTAGGGGGACATCTCGACTTGAAGAACTCGTCTTGCTATTGCGGATTTTGAGATAGGGCAACCGCCCAATTTCCGTATCGACCCACTCAATGTCCCCGACCAATCGTCCGCAGATTTCATCCTCGCGAACGCCCATAGTTCGGCCGAATAGCGGAACCCAGAACAACGCATCGCGATGGACTTCGTCACCCGGTATGCCGCGGCGGAAAATCGACTTGCATCCTGCGTAGACAGGCGAAGTGAAAAACGGCTTATCAAGCTCCGTCGGCCACATCGGGTGCTCATCACGTGCGGCGCGCCCGCGCGGCTTGGCTGTGAAGTGGCCGCGGAATGGATTGTCCAGGCCGCGCGGGATTTTCGCATGCAGCGCCAGGTGATCCCAATATTCGATAAAATTGATGACGTGTTTGTTAGCGCTCGTCGTACTGGTCAGACGAAGTTTCGCTTTGGCTCCATCATCGAGTTTCTGTACCGCCGCGAGTACTTGTTTGGTCGTCAACTTGTTCCATAATTTGCTGTGAAAGTGGTCGAAGGGAAGCTTTAAATATTCGAGGCGGAAGCGGCCGACAACGCTGCCATCGATCTGTGAAAATGGCAGATCGCCGATGAGCGCTTTGAAGAGCCGAGGCGAGGCTTCCGCGCCCCCGGCGGTATCTCGCTTCCATTTGCGGTCACTCTTTTTGGTGGCGACGAATTCGTCCCAATACGTGAAGAACGGAAAAGTCGGCAGGATTGGTTTTTCGACCGAGCCTTGCACTTGTTTGGGGATGCCGGCGATGGTCTCCCGCATTTCGTCGAGCAGAGTTGCGTGGCCGCGCAATATCATTCGCGCATAGAAGCGCCCGTCAGCGGTTTCGCGATCCACAGGCACGCCTATGGCGTCTCCGACGGCGTTCACGATTCCTTCGAAGGCGTCAAAACCGGGGGCGCCAGGACCGAGCGCGCGCGCGATTTTCGCTTTCTGCTCGCCGGCAAACATGCGTTCGCCAAAGCGCATCAGCCCATCGAGCTCGACGGCGTCCTGCAGGTCCATGTTTTTGATCTCATCCAGCTGTAGGAAAGCAAACCCGTCAGTTTCCGCGAGACGGGCTTCCTGACGCCAGAGGGCGGCGTCGATCCATTGCCTCACGAGACCTTCGGCCTCGCTCTTCGTCTTGGACGGGTTAAACCGAGTCATGAGGCCCTCCAGGCCCAACCTGAGTACGCGGGCGCGGTGCAAAGCGCACCGGTAGTCACGGGTTTTCAGGCTCACAACAAGCTCGCCCGAGACATGGCAGGCGGCAAGCGCAGCGGGCCATCTGAAGCGAAAAAACCATGTAGAACCCCGCCGCCGCAGGTACCGACCGGACGCCATTCGAGCCTCGTGTGGACCATTGTTGTGGACCATCGCGGTTTTTCGAATAGATGCGGGTTCGAAGTCTTTGATTTGTCGAGCGAAATTCGAGTCTGGCTGGGGAACTAGGATTCGAACCTAGACAAACAGAGTCAGAGTCTGTTGTGCTACCGTTACACCATTCCCCAACGGATCCGGACCACTAAAAGGGCTCATAGCCACGGTCTGGAATCGGTTGGCCGAGACATCTGCTCGACGGAGCGCCTTCTAGCCCGTCCGCCTCATTGAACGCAAGGGCCTTGCTCGGATATTGACAATCCGCGGCGACCGTCGCTCTCCGAACGGATTGCTGGTCAGGCTCATCCTGCAGCAAGGGCCGGTACCGGGCGGGTGGTTTGGAGCTTGGTTAAAGTGAGCTTTCGACTTTTCGCGGCCGCGTACAAGGCCGGTATGCGGCAACCGCGCTGGTGGCTGATCGGGCGCGCGACGTGTCATTTTGCGACAGTTGCCATCTTCCCCCGTCTCAACTCATCGTTTCAACTTTAACCGTTTCTCCAACCTCTTCGCCGCATAGTCGGCACCAAATAGAGTAGAGGCGCAGAAGCGAATTCGGATGGATATCATGACTACGGCAGCGTCGTTCGGGCGTATCGTTTCAGTGCGCGGATCGCTGGCCAGGGTCGGGCTGCTGCCCGTCAATCCGATGGCACCGTCCGAATTGCGCGGCACGGTCGGCCGCTTCGTCAGCATTCGCTGCGCGGCATCGACGATCATTGCCATCATTACGGAGGTGTCCTCCGTAATGATGGCAATGATCGTCGAGGCGTCACCAATTATCCGACCATCGGCGACGCTGTCGAACTCATCAGCACGGCGGATCTGCGCACGGTCTATGCGCCGT
This sequence comes from Hyphomicrobiales bacterium, assembly GCA_026400425.1. Classification (GTDB taxonomy): domain Bacteria; phylum Pseudomonadota; class Alphaproteobacteria; order Rhizobiales; family Xanthobacteraceae; genus Tardiphaga. The sequence continues at coordinate 3,738 of JAPLPC010000650.1, forward strand.
CCGGCTCCGACCAGATCAATGTCGGCGTGCTGCAGCAGGATCGCTCCGTCACGGCCTATGTCGATGTCGAGGAAATGCTGAGCAAGCATTTTGCCGTGCTCGGATCCACCGGCGTCGGCAAATCGTCGGGCGTGTCGTTGCTGCTCAACGAAATTTTGATGGTGCGGCCCAACCTGCGCATCTTCCTGCTCGACGTGCACAACGAATATGGTCGCGGCTTCGGTGAGAAGGCGCTGGTGCTCAATCCGCGCAATTTGAAGCTGCCGTTCTGGCTGTTCAATTTCGAAGAGATCGTCGATGTCTTGTTTGCAGGCCGTCCCGGCGTCGCCGAAGAGCTCGAAATTCTCGCCGAAGTGATCCCGATCGCCAAAGGCATCTATACGCAATATCAGAACGCCGACCGCATCGGCCTCAAGCGCATCGATCCAAAATCGATCGGCTACACCGTCGATACGCCGGTGCCGTATCGCCTGGTCGATCTGATCTCGCTGATCGACGAGCGCATGGGTAAACTGGAAAACCGCTCCTCGCGCATCCAGTATCACAAGCTGCTGTCGCGTATCGACGCGGTGAAAAACGACCCGCGCTACACCTTCATGTTCGACAATGCCAATGTCGGCGGCGACACCATGGCCGAAGTGATCAGCCATCTGTTCCGCCTCCCCGCCAACGGCAAGCCGATGACAATCATGCAGCTGGCCGGCTTTCCGGCGGAAGTGGTGGACTCCGTGGTTTCGGTGTTGTGCCGGATGGCGTTCGATTTCGGCCTGTGGAGCGACGGCGCCTCGCCGCTCCTGTTCGTCTGCGAGGAAGCGCATCGCTACGCCTCAGCCGACCGCAATATCGGCTTCGGCCCGACCCGCAAAGCCGTGTCGCGGATTGCCAAGGAAGGTCGCAAATATGGCGTCTATCTCGGCCTCGTGACCCAGCGCCCGGCCGAGCTCGATGCCACCATCATCTCCCAGTGCAACACGCTGTTCGCGATGCGCCTTGCCAATGATCGTGACCAGGCGCTGTTGCGCTCGGCGGTGTCGGACGCCGCCGCCAATCTGCTCTCCTTCGTGCCGTCGCTCGGCACCCGCGAAGTGCTGGCATTCGGCGAAGGCGTGGCGCTGCCGACCCGGCTGCGTTTCAAGGAAGTGCCGCAATATCAGCTGCCGCGCTCGGAATCGGCCATCTCCACGATGCCGTCGGTCGCAGCCGGTCATGACATGAACTTCGTCAGTGCGGTGCTGGAGCGATGGCGCGGCGCCACATCGAGTCGCGATGTTCCCAACGACCCCGGCTTCACCGAACGCCCGATTGCGCCGCCGCAGCCGCGCATGGCCGATGCGCCGATGCTGCAGCCGTCGCTTGGGCTCGACCCAGATCGCTTCTCTCTGCTGAAGAGACCGCTCCGATAGTCCATGCTGCGCGAATTGCACGGTGTGATCGCAGAACGGCTATAGTAGCGCGGCGCTCGAACCGGCGTCGCAGAGGGAAGAGATCGTGCTCGACTGGTCGGAGATCATCCTGCGCCTCGGCGTTGCCGCGCTTGCCGGCGGCACTATCGGGCTTAATCGAGACCTGCACGGCAAGCCGGTGGGTGTGCGCACTCTCGCGCTCGTCAGCCTCGCGTCGGCGACCATCGTCGCACTGACGGATCCACTGGGGAGCGGCGGCTTCACCGACGCCGGCAGCCGCGTGGTGCAAGGCGTGCTCACCGGCGTCGGCTTTCTCGGCGCCGGCGTGATCTTCCGTGCCGAACGGCATTTTCATGTGCGTGGATTGACCAGTGCCGCTTGCGTGTTTCTCACCGCGTGTATCGGCGTCATGTGCGGTGCCGGGCATTGGCGACTGGTAACCGTGGCACTCGCGATCACCTTCACGGTGCTGCTGCTGGGCGGCAAGGTCGAGCGCGTGCTGCATCATGCGCTCGGCGGCAAAGGCGATCCAGCGTCGGACCCGGTGGATCCGTCAGAGCCGATCGATCCCGTCGATCGTCATCAGCCGTCAGATGCCGGGCCGCACCAGCCAGGCAGGTAGATCGCATCCTTGCTCTTGGCCAATGCCAGCGCCTTCTCCATCGCCCTGGCGAAATCATCGACGATCATCTTGCGGGAGATACGGCCGCGGAAAAGGTCCGCCCACAGGAATTCACTGAACGGCGTCGTGTCCTTGGCAAAGCCACCGGCACGGCGGATCTCCCCGGCCAGACTGCGATACGGATCGTCCTTCAAGCCGGTGATCGATTTCGGAATGTCGGTGAAATGCCGCCGCTCGCCCTTGTTGTCATAGGGATAGGCCCAGCGGCGATGGTCGAGGACACTCCAGAACGCCGAACGATCCACCATGGTGAGATCCGCAATGACGGTGACCAGCACGTCCTTCACGCCTTCATCATGCAACGCGCGCGCGAGGTGATGATGATCGACGACATAGTGTCGCTCGTCAGGGCCCAACACGACCGGAATCATATGCTTGCCGAGCAATTCCGCCTGCTTGCGCTTCGACTTGTGCTCTCGCCAGCGCTCCCGCTTCTCTTTCACCTCGCGCATCCCGACGGTCATCTGGGTCGGACGCAGCGAC
>JAPLPC010000381.1 GCA_026400425.1 Hyphomicrobiales bacterium
AGATCCTTGTTGGTCGCGCTCACCAGCCGGAAATCGACTTCCCGCGGACTGTCGCCACCGATGCGCTCGACGATGCGGTCCTGCAGCACACGCAACAGCTTGGCCTGCACCTCAAGAGGCATGTCCCCGATCTCATCGAGGAAGATCGTTCCTCCCTTAGCTTGCTCGAACTTGCCTTTACGCCCCTTTTTGTCGGCGCCAGTGAACGAGCCTGCTTCGTACCCAAAAAGTTCGGACTCGACCAGAGTGGGAGGAAGAGCGGCAGCATTGACATTGACCATGGCATTATCCCGCCGGGGACCCAACTGATGCAGCGCATGGGCGACCAGCTCCTTGCCGGTGCCGCTCTCACCCCTGATCAATACGGGTATCTCGAGCGGAGCAACCTTGATGATCTGAGTGCGAAGTCGCTGGATCGCGGCGCTCGTCCCGATAATGGCTTCGAGTCCGTAGGCTCTTGAGCGGAGCGCTTGACTCTCTCGCTTGTAGAATTCGACGTCACCCTCGAGCGCGGCGATCCTTCGACTCAGGGCCTCAACCTGCTTGGGCCCCTTGAACATCACCCTCCCGATGGCGCCGATCACCTTGCCGTCTCGTTTCAGTGGAATGCGAGCCACCACCCGCTCCGATCCGCGCATACGCTGGATCGCGCCGATATCAGATTTCCCTGTCGCGACGATCTCATGAAGGCGCGAGTTCTCGATGACGGCCTCGACAGGCTTTCCGTTGCCTTCTCCAGGTTTCAAACCGAAAAACGCTTCATGTACCGTGGGTAGATAGACGAGCCGAGCCTTCTCATCGACCACGGTCATTGCTTCGAACGGATCGGTGAGCAGATGTTCGAACACCTCCCATGCAAAATCGACGCTGGAGATGAAGTTCAGCAGAGCTTGGCCGGGTGTCTCGCTCATCAGCATGATTTCACCCTGGGCGGTGCGCATCAGCAGCACCACGTAGGTCCTGCGATCCAGGTTGAGCATCGTGATGCGGCGTTCGCGCGCTTCCTCGAGCCAGCTCGCGTCGGAAGCGAGCGACTTGATCCGCTGATCCGCGCCGATGCCGGCGGAGGTGACAATTTTTCCGGCCGCGTCGAAGAGGACGACGCCCGTAATCGGTGTGTGAGATGTCTTCGGCATTTCCTCTATGTCCTCGTTGAAGACACTATTCGACAGCGGCGCATGCTCCGCTGCCAGGAACTGCGCTTTCCGAGAACACAAGCCGGTCCATCGAGGCGCCGTCAACTCATATTATCGTTCAATATCAGCGCACCCGAAATGCGCCCCTCGATTGGCATGCGCGTTGCTACTGAATTGGCGCAGCCATCCTAACAGCCGTGCTGCATTGCGAGAGCATGTATGAAGCCGTATTTGACACTCCACCACCCGGCCCACGCCAAACGCTACTACGAAGAGCAGCTTTGGCGAGATGACACGTTCTACGATCTTCTGTCTCATCATGCGACGGAGCGGCCAAGGGACACTGCTGTGCAGGACGCCTCGCGTTCTCTTACTTGGAGGGAGCTGAAGCTCTGGGCCGACGGCGTCGCTGCGGATCTCTGCGAGTATGGACTCGGCGGCGGTGACCGAGTGCTGATGTGGATGTCCAACCGTGTCGAGGCGATCGTGATGTTCCTCGCCTGCGCGCGGGAAGGGATCGCGTGCAATCCTTCAGTCCACAAGACCCATACCTGCGGCGAGGTCGCGACCCTGCTAGGAAATTTGGGAGCCAAGGCATTCCTCGTCGAGGACGGGTGGGGTGCTGATCGAGAAACAGTCGATCTCGATGCCATTCTGGTTCGTATTCCGTCATTAAAGGTCGTCTACACCCCGACGAACTTCCCGCGACCGGCAGGTAACAATACGGCGCCAAAGACCGATCCGGACGCGGTCGTCTATCTCGCCTTCACTTCGGGGACTACGGGCGCACCAAAATGCGTGATGCATTCGCACAATACTCTGCTCGCAAACGCGCGCGATCTCGTTCGGGATTGGCAGCATGGCCGGGACATGGTGCTGCTGTCGCTGTCACCGCTGTCCCATCACATTGCCTGGGTTGGCGTGGCGCAATGGCTTCTCGTCGGTGGAAAATTCGTGACGGGCGATCCGCCGAAGGACGTCTCCCGCCTCGACTGGTTGGAGAAGACAGGTGCCACGTACGTGCTTGGAGTGCCAACGCACGCGATGGACGTCCTGGCGGAACAAAGACAGAGCAATCGTTCAACGCTCGGTGGGGTCAAGACTTTCTACATGGCGGGAGCTCCTATTCCGCCGAGCGTGGCTGCATCCTTCGTCGATCAGGGCGTGCGCCCTCAGAACGTCTACGGAATGACCGAGAATTCCTCGCATCAATACACCCACCCGAACGACGATGCGGAGACCATCTTGGCGTCCTGCGGCCGAGGTGGGCGTTCGTATCGGATCAAGCTCTTCGACCCGAGCGATGCCGACAAGGAGGTCGGCGTCGGGGAGGTCGGACAAATCGCGGGGCGCGGCGCCGCTCTGATGCTGGGCTATTTCGGCAACCAATCCGCAACCGACTCGAGTTTCAACAGCGATGGCTGGTTTCTGTCGGGTGATCTCGGAATCCTCGATGCTGCCGGCAATCTTAGGATCGAAGGGCGGCTCAAGGACCTCATCATAAGGGGCGGGCATAACATCTATCCTTCGCACATCGAGGCGATCGCGCTGCGGCATGCCGAGGCGGGACGGGTCGCGGTATTTCCCGTCGCCGATGAGAGATTGGGCGAGCGGGTCTGCATCGCCGTCTCGGGTCGCGTCTCTTCCGACGAGATGCTTGAGCATCTGAAGACCGAGGGGCTGTCGAAGTACGACATGCCCGAATACTTCGTCACCGTCGCGGATTTTCCCCTCACTGCGAGCGGAAAGATCCTGAAGCGCGAGCTCGTTCTCCAGGTCAGGCGCGGCGAGCTCACGCCGACCTTCGTTAACGCTCGACGCCAAGCGCGCTCGGCATGACCCCCGGCGTCTCCAATGCGCCGCTCGACGACATCCGGGTCCTGGATTTCAGCACGCTGCTACCAGGACCATTCGCCAGCCTTATGTTGGCGGAGGCCGGCGCGCACGTAGTTAAGATCGAGCGCCCCGGCCGCGGCGACGAGATGCGCAGCTATGAGCCGAAATTCGGCGACGACAGCGTCAATTTCGCGCTGCTCAACGCGGGCAAGAAGAGCATCGCCATCGATCTCAAGGCGAAGGACTCTATCGCGCGGCTGCGCCCGCTGATCGCGGAAGCCGATGTGGTGATCGAGCAGTTCCGCCCCGGCGTCATGGATCGCCTCGGTCTCGGCTATGAGGCCATGAAGGCGATCAATCCGAAGATCATCTATTGCGCCGTCACCGGCTGGGGCCAGACCGGCCCCAAGGCGATGATCGCCGCGCATGATCTCAATTATCTCGCCGAGTCCGGCATTCTCGGCCTCAGCGCCGACCGTACCGGCGCGCCGATCATTCCGCCCGTGCTGATCGCCGATCTCGCCGCTGGCGCCTATCCGGCCATGACCAATATCCTGCTGGCGCTGCGCAAGCGCGATCGCACCGGCGAGGGCAGCTATATCGACATCTCCATGGGCGACAATCTGCTCGGCCTCGCTTACTGGGGCCTCGGCAACGGCTTCGCCGCCAATGATTGGCCGGGCGGCAGCGATGCGCTCGTCACCGGCGGAAGCCCACGTTACCAGATCTATCGCACCAAAGATGATCGCTATCTTGCCGCGGCGCCGATCGAAGAAAAGTTCTGGGATAATTTCTGCACCGCCATCGAATTGCCCGCCGCGATGCGCGCACCCGATGCGGACTGGAAGACGGCCATCGATGCCGTCGGCAAGATCATCGCCGGCAAGACCAGCATTGAGTGGATGGCGATCTTCGAGGGCAAGGATGTCTGCTGCTCCATCGTGGCCAGCCTGAAGGATGCGGTCGCCGATCCGCATGTGAAGGCGCGTGGCCTCTTGGACCGCAAGATCGCGGTGAACGGCCGCACCATCCCGGCCATTCCGGTGCCGATCTCCACCACCTTCCGCAGCGCCGAGCAATCGTCGCCGCCCGCGCTCGGTGCCGACACCGACGCCATTCTGTCCAAGTAAGGGGACCATCCATGCGCGCATTCCAAGTCGTCGAGCACGGTCCGCCGTCATCGCTCCAGTGCAACACTGTGCCGGACCTCGCGCCTGGTCCGGGCCAGGTCCATGTCGGGATCCACGCCGCCGGCATCAATTTTCCCGACGTGCTCGTGGTGTCCGGCAAATATGAGATCCTGCCGCCGCGCCCGTTCACGCCGGGCAAGGACTTTTCCGGCGTGGTGCTCGGCGTCGGCGCAGGCGTTACCCGCGTCGCCACCGGTGATCGCGTGCTATGCCATGTGGAGAATGGCGGCTTCGCCGAACAGGCCGTGGTCGCCGAACATCAGGTGTTCCGGATGCCGGACGGCCTATACTTCGCCGCGGCCGCAGCCATGGGCCTGGTCTATCAGACCGCCTATCTCGCGCTGATCGATCGCGGTCATCTCAAGCGCGGCGAGAGCGTGCTGGTCCGCGGCGCCGCCGGCGGCCTCGGCCTCGCCACCGTTCAACTCGCCAAGGGCCTCGGCGCCACCGTACTGGCCGCCGTGCGCAACGAGGAAGAAGCCGAGCTGGTGCGCCAGAGCGGCGCCGATCACATCATCGATCTCACCCAGCCCAACATGCGCGAGAGTCTGCGGGCGCAGGTGCATGCCGTCACCGGCGGCAAGGGCGTCGATGTGGTGATCGATCCGCTCGGCGACGAATTCTTCGCCGCCGCGATCCGTGCGCTGGCCTGGTGCGGTCGTCTCGTCGTCATCGGCTTTGCCGCCGGCGAGATCCCGACACTCAAGGTCAATTATTTGCTCGTGAAGAACATCGCCGTCACCGGCCTGCAGTGGAGCGACTACCGCGATCGTACACCGGAGCGCATCGACGAGGTGCAGAAGGCGATCTTCGATCTCTGGCAGTCCGGTGCGGTGAAGCCGCATGTGATGAAGGAGTTTCCGTTCAAGGAGCTGCCGCTCGCGCTTGAGCTGATCGAGCAGGGCAAGGTGCGCGGAAAGGCCGTCATCGTGATGGATCGGTAACGGGGAAGCGCAGTGACCACTGGAATGAAAGCCAAGGCGATTCCCGCGGATGCCCTGCCACTGGTCCAGTCGGGCAGTGGCTACAGCATGCTCGACGGCGTCCGCATCGTCGATCTCACGACGTCGATCGCCGGCCCTTCGGCCACCATGCTGCTGGCAGACATGGGCGCCGAGGTGCTCGAGGTCGAGCGTCCCAATGGCGGTGACGATGCGCGCGCCTGGGGCCCTCCGTTTCTCGACGGCGAGGCGCTGTGGTTCGCCGCGGTCAATCGCAACAAGAAAAGCGTGGCGCTCGATTATGCTAATCCCGAAGGGCTGGAGCTGCTGCACCAGCTGGTGAAGACCGCGGACGTGGTCGTCGTCAACATGTCGCCGCGCGTGTCGCGAAAACTGAAGATCGACGTGGCGACACTGCGCGCGCTGCGCGAGGATTTGATCTATGTGTCGATCACCGGCTTCGGGCTCGAAGGCGAACGCGCCGACTGGACCTGCTACGACCTGATCGCCGAAGGCTATTCGGGCATCATGGATGTCACCGGCGAGGCCGGTCGCGAGGCGCAGAAAGTGGGCGCACCGGCAGCGGACATGCTGTCCGGCCAGGATGCGGCCTTCGGCGCGCTTGCGGCGCTGTTCGATCGCCAGCGCACCGGCAAGGGCCATGTGGTGGATGTCGCGCTCGTCGATTCCATGACGCGCTTCCTGTCCTGCCGCATCATGCCCTATCTCGGCTCAGGCGATGTGCCGAGGCGCTCGGGCGGCCGTGACAGCGTGATCGCGATCTATCAGGCGTTCGAGACTGCTGATGATCCGATCACCCTCGGCCTCGGCAACGACAATCTGTGGCAGCGCTTCTGGACGGCCGTCGGCCAGCCCGAGCGCGCAGCGGTGGAAGGGCGCAGCAGCAATATCGAGCGCCGCGAGAATCGCGATGCCATCGTCACCGAGATTGCCGCCATCCTGCGCGAGAAGCCGCGCGCGCACTGGCTGCCGCTATTCGCCTCGGCGCGCGTGCCGGCCGGTCCGATCAACCGTGTCGATCAGGTGGTCGCCGATGAGACGCTGCATCGGCGCGGGCTGTTCTATCGCATGACCGCCTATGACGGCCGCATCGTTCCGCAGGTGGGAACGGGCATCGTCATCGACGGCGTGCCCAATGTGCCGCGCTCGGCGCCGCCGCGCCTCGGTGAACATACCGATGACGTTTTACGCGAGCTGAATGGCTCATCCCCGCAATAACAAACGAAAGGAAACTCCCATGAGCTTCAGCACCATTCTGTACGAAGAAGACGGCCCGATCGGCACCATCACGCTGAACCGTCCCGAGGACGGCAACATGTTTACCGTCGACATGTGCCACGAGATCCGCGACTGCATCAACGCGATCCGCCGCGAGACCCGCACCCGCGTGATCGTCATCACCGGCGCCGGCGACAAGTTCTTCTGCATCGGCGGCCGCAAGGACGGCATGGAGAAGTCGCTGCTTTACGCAGGCGTGCTGCCGACGCTTGAGATGTACGAGTCCATCGATCGCCTGCAGAAGCCGGTGATCGCCAGCGTCAACGGCTTCGCCGTCGGCGGCGGCAATGTGCTGCAGGTGGTCTGCGATCTCACCATCGCCAAGGAAAGCGCCACCTTCCGCCAGGTCGGCCCGATGATGGGCTCGTTCGATGCCGGCTACGGCACCTGGTATCTGGAAGATCTCGTCGGCAAGAAGAAGGCCAAGGAGATGTGGTTCGCCAATCCGAAGATTTCCGCGAAGGAAGCGCTCGAGATCGGTCTCATCAACCGCGTGGTGCCCGACGACAGACTGAAGGAAGAGACTCGCAAGTTTGCGCTCGAAATCGCCGATCGCGGCCCGTTCGCGCTGGCCTCGATCAAGGGCGCGTTCAATGCCCGCCATGGCGGCGTGTCGGGCCTCGCCCGCGTCTCGCACGACCTGCTGCTGCGTCCGTATCTCGATACGGAAGAGAGCAAGGAAATGTCGGCCTCCTTCGCCGGCAAGCGCAAGCCAGACGCCTCCAAATTCGGGAAGTAAGACCATGCCGGTTGAGCTGACAAAGCTGGACGACTGCGCGCTGCTGCGGCTCAATCGGCCGGAAGCGCTCAATGCGCTCTCATTCACGGTGCTGAAGGAGATTTCCGATGCACTCACCGAGGTCGCGGACTGGAAGGTCCGCGCCCTCATCGTCACGGGTGCCGGCGAGAAGGCGTTCTGCGCCGGCGCCGACACCAAGGAGCTCGGCGGTCGCTCCACTATCGAGTGCAAGCGCGGCGCCGAGATGGGGCAGGCGACCTTTGCCAAGCTCGACCGGCTGCCTTTCGCCTCGGTCGCGGCCATCAACGGCTTCGCCTTCGGCGGCGGCCTCGAACTGGCGCTGGCCTGCACGTTCCGCGTGGCGACGCCGAATGCCAAGCTCGGCCTGCCCGAGATCAAGCTCGGCTTGATCCCCGGCTATGGCGGCACGCAACGTCTGCCGCGCGTGATCGGCGAAGCCCGCGCCATGGAGATGATCATGACCGGCCGCACGGTCGCCGCCGAAGAGGCGCAGCGCATCGGCCTCGTGCATCGCCTGGTGGAAGGCAATGCGGTGGATGCGGCACTCGCCTTCGCGCATGAATTCTCCGGCTATAGCCTGCTGGCGCAGCAATTCGCCCGCGAGGCGGTGTCGCGCGCGCTCGACGTGCCGGTGCTGGAAGGCCTCAAGATCGAAGCCGATCTCTCCACGCTCGCTTTCGGCACGGCCGATGCGGCGGAGGGCATGGCGGCGTTCACCGAAAAGAGAAAAGCGGTTTTCAAGGATGAGTAAGCCCCAGATCATCGTCACCGGCGCCAGCCGCGGCATCGGCGAGGCCATCGCGCTCGAACTGGATCGCCGCGGTTTCGCGGTGGCCGGCTTTTCGCGCAGCGGCGCCAGCGCGGCCGGCACCGGCTATGCCTGCGACATGACCGATGAAGCGGCCATTGCGGCGGCCATCGCGGAGGTCGCCGCCAATGGCCCGATCCTTGGCCTGGTCAACAATGCCGGCGCCCATGAAGGGCAGCGCAGCGCGGAGCTGTCGCTGGCGGAATTCGAGAGCACCATGCGCCTCAACGCCTCCGCGGTGATGGTGTCGTGCCGCGAGGTCTATCCGCATATCAAAGCCAATGGCGACGGGCTGATCGTCAATATCGGCTCGTTCTTCGACAAGCTCGCTGTCGTCGACAATCTCGCTTACTGCGCCTCGAAGGCGGCGGTGGGCGCCATCACGCGCTGCCTCGCCGCCGAATGGGCGCGGGACGGCATCCGCGTGCTCGATGTCGCGCCCGGCTATATCGAGACCGATCTCAACCGCGACTTCCTCGCCAGCGAGAAAGTGCAGTCCTGGCTGAAGCGCCGCGTGCCTGCCGGCCGGGCGGGTTCGGCGCAGGAAGTGGCGCGGCTGGTCGGCGCGCTCTATGCGGAAAACATCGCCTTCCTCACCGGTGAGACGATCTATATCGACGGCGGACAAGGGATAAATCACTAAATGCTGGTCTTCGAACAACTTGAACGCAACCGCCAGTGGGACGAGAGCGAAAGCCTCATCATCTCCCAGGTGGACCGGCTCTGCGCTGACGTGATCGCGCCCAATGCGGCGAAATTCGACGAGAGCGGCGAATTTCCCTGGGCCAATGTGAAAGCGATCAACGAGCTCGGCCTCAACACCATCTTCATTCCGGAGCAGTTCGGCGGCATCGGCATGTCGTTCCGCCTGTATCTCGCGGTGGTGAAGCGGATCGCCGAGGCTTGCGCCTCCACCGGCATCATCTATGCCACCAACTTTCATGCCATGAAGCCGCTGATCGAATTCGGCACCGACGAGCAGCGCGCGCGCCTGTTGCCCTGCATTGCGGACGGCGGTCTCGCGTCGCTGGCGATCACGGAAGAAGCTGCGGGCTCCGACGCCACCGGCATGAAGACACGCTTCACCGAGGATGGCGACGACATCGTCATCGACGGCTCGAAAATCTTCATCACCTCGGGCGATGTCGCCGACCGCATCCTGCTGTTCGGAAAATTCGCAGGCATCGAGGACGCCAAGAAGTCGATCTCGGTGCTGATCCTGGAAAAGGGCGCACCGGGCTTCGAGGTGGTGCGCCTGGAAGACAAGATGGGCCATCGCGCCTCGTCCACCGCGGCGCTGCGTTTTAACGGCGTGCGCGTGCCAAAAGCCAATCTGATCGGCAAGCCCGGCGATGGCCTGCGCATCCTGCTGGCGTCGCTGAACCGTTCGCGCCCGAGCATCGGCGCGCATTCGCTCGGCATTGCCATGGCCGCGTTCAAGGACATGGTCGGATATATGAACGAGCGCAAGCAGTCGGGCCGCCGCATCGTCGATTTCCAGGGCAACCAGTTCATGCTGGCCGATCTCGCCACCGATCTCGCGATGGCCGATTGCTGGCTCGAACATCTCGCGCATCTCATCGACAGCGGCGCCATGGATTTTAGCGTCGAGGCCTCCATGGCCAAGATGCGCGGATCCGATCTCGCGATGCGCGCCGCCACCGACGCCGTGCAGATGCATGGCGGCTACGGCTATTGCCGCGACTTCCGCGTCGAGCGGCTGATGCGCGACGCCAAAATCACTCAGATCTGGGAAGGCACCAACCAGGTGCACCGCCAGCTCATCGGCAGGAGCTTTGCAACCAAATGAGCAAGACCATCAAGACAGTCGGCGTCTGCGGCGCCGCCGGCACCATGGGGGCGGGCATTGCGCTGGTCGCCGCCCGCGCCGGCTATCGCACCATCTCCTTCGACATGAAGGGCGATGCGCTGGAAAAGGCCGGCAAGCAGTCGGCGGCGTTCCTCGACAAGTCGGTGGCGCGCGGCAAGCTGGAGCAGGCCAAGCGCGATGAGATCATCGACAATATGTCGCACACCACCGATATCGGTGAGCTCGGCGCCTGCGACATGGTGATCGAGGCGATCTTCGAAGACCTCAGCGTCAAGCGCGACCTGATGAAGCGCCTCGACGAGGCGTGCTCCGACGACACGATCTTTGCGTCG
>JAPLPC010000518.1 GCA_026400425.1 Hyphomicrobiales bacterium
AGCAGACGGCGCGCCTTGTCGAGATTGACGTTGTCGGGCCACGAATTCAGCGGCGCGAAGCGCTGTTGACCGCCACCGGCGCCGCCACGGCCGTCGGTGATCCGATAGGTGCCGGCCGAGTGCCAGGCCATGCGGATAAACAAGCCGCCATAGTGTCCGAAGTCGGCCGGCCACCACTCCTGCGAATCGGTCATCAGGGCATGCAGGTCCTTGATCACCGCGTCGATGTCGAGGCTTTCGAATTCCTTGGCGTAATCGAACTTGGCACCGAGCGGATCGGCCGACGGGTGAATCGCGTGCAGCACGCCGATGTCGAGATGCTCCGGCCACCAGTCCTTGTTGCCGTGGCCTTTGCGACCCTTGCCCGCGCCCTTGCTCTGGATCGAATTGCCCTCGGCGCCATGCGCCACCGGGCACTTGCCGGCTTCGTTTGCTGTCTCGCTCATCTGTCTCTCCTTGGCGTCTGGATCGCACGAGGCTCAGGGCGACGGGACGAACCCATCGGCCAAACACCGCTCAATCTCAAAAGCGCTGCCACTTCATATGCTTGTCGAATCCGGCCGGTGGCCGTCGCGATCACTGTCGCTGCAATTCGTGACAACAGATTGGAAGAGTTCTGACATCAGGTCCAGTCGAATTGTCTTCGGCATCCGATCAGTTTATCTGATAGCCATGATCACGCTCCGTCAGCTTCGCTATCTGTCCGCTCTGGCCCATCATGGCCATTTCGGCCGCGCCGCCGAGGCCTGCGCGGTGACGCAGCCGGCTTTGTCGATGCAGATCAGCGATCTCGAGCGCACGCTGGGCGTCAAGCTGGTCGAACGGCGGCCCGGCGAGGTCATCCTGACCGAGGTCGGCCGCGAGGTGGTCCGGCGCGGCGAGGACGTGCTGGCGATGTCGCGCGACCTCGTCGATTTCGCCCGCCATCGCGGCGGCGTGCTGACCGGTCGGTTGACGCTCGGCGTCATTCCGTCGCTGGCGCCCTATCTGCTGCCGCGGATCCTGCCGGCGCTGCAGCGGCAGTTTCCGGAATTGCGGCTGGAGCTGCGGGAGACACAGACGCGGCAGCTCGTCGATGACGTCAAATCCGGCGCGCTCGATGCCGCGATGCTGGCGCTGCCGCTCGGCGAAACCGGGATCGAGACGCTGAAACTGTTCGACGATACGTTTTTGCTGGCGGTGCCGGCGGATGATCCGCGCCCGGCCGAGCAGCGCATCAACGCATCGCAGATCGACCAGAGCCGCCTGATCCTGCTGGAAGACGGCCACTGCCTGCGCGACCAGGCGCTGGCGTTCTGCGCCACCGCGCGCGGCGGTAGCACCGCGGGAGGGACAGCTTTCGCAGCATCGAGCCTCTCCACGGTGATCCAGATGGTGGCGAGCGGCTACGGCGTCACGCTGATTCCGCAGATCGCCGCCGATGTCGAGCGGCGCGACAGCCGCGTGAAATTTCTGCGTCTCGATAATCCGCAGCCCGGCCGCACGATCGGATTGGCGTTTCGCAAGACCTCGCCGCGCAAGGCCGACTTCGCGGCATTGGGTGATGTGGTGAAAGACAGCGTCAGCGGTAGTTGAGGGCGCCAACGACAAACGCACCGGCGCGAGGCGCCGATGCGTTGCTCGATCAGGCTAATCAAGATCAGCTCTGCTTGGCGATCACCTTGTCCTTGATGCCGTCATAGGTTTTTTCCGGCACGATCTTCTTCTGCACCAGTTCGTCCTTGCCCTTGTAAGGACGGCCTTTGACGATGGCCGCCGAATAGGCCTTGCCGATGCCGGGCAGCGTTTCCAGCGATTCCACGGTGGCCGAATTCAGATCCAGCAACTCGGCCTTCGGCGCCGGCGCCATCTTCGACTCGGTCGCGGGGGCCATTTTGGATGCCGGTGCTGGGGCCATCTTGCTGGCTGGCGCAGTGGTGGTCTGCGGTGTCTGCGCCATCGACGGAGCTGCGGCAAGCAAGCCGATCGTCAGGGCGGCAGCGGTCATGCTAACAAACGAGAAGCGGCGCATCGGTGTGTCCCTCCAAGGACGGTTAAGTAACAAACCGATTGAGCTGCGGATTCATGGCGGCGCCGTGGCGCCAAAATGAACCGCAGATAAAAGTGGAATTTTATTTAGTGCGCTGTTGGTTTGGTGAGCGGCGTGGATGCAGCATCCCTCATCGTCATTGCGAGCTCGCGAAATTCACCTCCGGTGATTTTCGCTAAGCGAAGCAATCCAGTCTTTGCTTGTGGCTTCTGGATTGCCGCGTCGCTTCGCTCCTCGCAATGACGACTGAGAGATCGCAATTCATCGACCGAGGGCCTATCCGCCCGCTTTCAGCGCCTTCTCGATCTCGGGCTTCAGCACTTTGGCGAGATTGTCCTGATTGATGCCGCCGACCAGCTTGTAGGCGATTTTGCCATCGCGGCCGATGACGAAGGTTTCAGGCACGCCATAGACGCCCCACTCGATCGAGCCGCGGCCGTTGCCATCGACGCCGACGATGCCGAACGGATTGCCGTAGCGGCCGAGAAAGCGACGGGCATTGTCGGCGGCATCCTTGTAGTTGATCCCGACCATCTGCAGCCGCGTATCCTTGCCGAGCTCGGTGAGGATCGGTGCCTCCTCGTGACACGGCACGCACCACGACGCCCAGACATTGACGACGCTGACCTTGCCGATCAA
>JAPLPC010000236.1 GCA_026400425.1 Hyphomicrobiales bacterium
AGCTGTCCCGCCCCCTTTGAGCCGTTAGAGGCTCTTCGCCCCAACCATCGGCAACCGGAGGTCCGGAAGCCTTATGAGAAATAAAGAAGAAGACGACCGGCGGTGCGAAGCCGCCGGTCGAAAAGGTTTAGCGGATCACGTAGGGCAGCAGGCCGAGGAAGCGTGCGCGCTTGATGGCGCGGGCCAGCTCGCGCTGCTTCTTGGCGGACACGGCCGTGATACGGCTCGGCACGATCTTGCCGCGCTCGGACACGTAACGCATCAGCAGCTTGCTATCCTTGTAATCGATCTTCGGCGCATTTGCTCCCGTGAACGGGCAGGTCTTGCGGCGACGGAAGAACGGGCGACGTGCACCAGCTTCAGCCATGTGTCTTACTCCTCAACCGATGACGATCGCCACGGAAACCGCCTTCGCGGTCACCACGGAAACCACCACCCGGACGATCGTCGCGTTCACGATCGCGATCGGCCTTGCGCATCATCGCCGACGGACCTTCTTCGTGCTCTTCGACACGGGTGGTCAGATAACGGATGACGTCTTCATTGATGCGCTCCTGGCGCTCGATCTCGACGATCGCGGCCGACGGTGCATCGATGTTGAGCAGAACGAAGTGAGCCTTGCGGTTCTTGTTCATGCGATAGGTGAGGGAGCGTACGCCCCAATTCTCGGTCTTGGTGATCTTGCCGCCAGCGCCTTCGACGATGGTGGTGATCTGCGCGGTGAAATCTTCCACCTGCTGCGCACTCGCGTCCTGACGCGCGAGGAATACATGCTCGTAGAGAGCCATGGGAGTCCTTTCCAGTGTTAGCGCATTGCCCGGCGGCAAGCCCTTCGAACCCTTCGGAAAGGACTCGACTGCTCAGAAGGCGGGAGCACGGGACGACGGACCGACTGGCCCTATCGCAACATAATCGCTGTGGATGGATGACAGGTGGATTGTGCTGTGACCGTCCGTTCAGCTCCCGGCCGGGATCTGCGGATCGGCGCGTTATACGCATTTTTGCCGCGATGGCAAGGAAAACGGGCGCGACGCCCGGGAACTGCGATTTTGGCGCTGCAACTTGACATCTCCGGTCATGCCAGTGTCTTACGGCGCACGTTTTCAGCAGTTTAATCGACAAAGCGAGCCCGGGGCGAGCGGATGACCGCAGCATTCACATTTCCCGGCCAGGGTTCCCAGGCCGTCGGTATGGGCAAGGCCCTGGCGGACGCGTTCCCGGCTGCCAAGTCTGTTTTCGACGAGGTCGATTCGGCCCTCGGCGAAAAATTGACATCGATCATCTGGGACGGTCCGGCCGAGACCCTGCAGCTCACCCAGAATGCGCAGCCGGCGCTGATGGCCGTCTCGCTGGCCACCATGCGTGTGCTGGAAACCGAGGCGGGTATCTCCATCGGCCGGGACGCAGCTTTCGTCGCCGGCCACTCGCTCGGTGAATATTCGGCGCTGGCCGCCGCTGGCAGCCTCTCCATCAGCGATGCCGCCCGTCTGCTGCGGACCCGCGGCCAGGCCATGCAGAAGGCCGTCCCGGTCGGCGTCGGCGCCATGGCGGCGCTGCTGGGCATGGAATACGACGTCGCCGTCGCGGTCGCCGCGGAAGCCGCGCAGGGGCAGGTCTGCCAGGCCGCCAACGACAATGGCGGCGGACAGGTCGTGGTCTCCGGCGACAAGGCCGCGGTCGACCGCGCCGTTGAGATTGCCAAGGCTAAGGGCGCCAAGCGCGCCATGCTGCTGCCGGTGTCGGCGCCGTTCCATTGCAGCCTGATGCAGCCCGCCGCCGATGTCATGGCCGATGCCTTGGCCAGGGTGACGATCAACAAGCCAGCGGCACCGCTGGTGTCGAATGTGCTGGCTTCGGCCATCACCGATCCCGACGAGATCCGCCGCCGCCTGATCGAGCAGGTCACGGGCACTGTGCGCTGGCGCGAGTCTGTGTCCTATATGGCCGGGCAGGGCGTGACCCGCTTCCTCGAGATCGGCGCCGGCAAGGTGCTCAGCGGTCTGGTGAAGCGGATCGCGGATGGTGCCGTCGGCGTGTCCGTCGGCGGCCCCAATGACATTGCCGCTGCCAAAGACGCGCTGACCGCAGCGCAGTCGGCCTGAGGCCAAAGGAGAAAACGATGTTCGATTTGACAGGCAAGACCGCGCTGGTCACCGGCGCCACCGGTGGCATCGGCGGCGCGATCGCGACGGCGCTGCATGCGCAGGGCGCCACGGTGGCGTTGTCCGGCACCCGCCGCGAGGTTCTGGAAGCGCTCGCCGCCAAGCTCGGCGACCGCACCCATGTGCTGCCCTGTAACCTCTCGGACTCGGCCGAGGTCGAACAACTGGTGCCATCGGCCGAAAAGGCGATGGGACAGCTCGACATTCTGGTCGCCAATGCCGGGATCACTCGTGACAATCTGTTCGTGCAGTTGCGCGATGAAGATTGGGACAATGTCATCAACGTCAATCTGACATCGACCTTCCGGCTCGCGCGCGCCGCCACCAAGCTGATGATGCGCAAGCGTTTCGGCCGCATCATCGCCATCACCTCGGTGGTCGGTGTGACCGGAAATCCCGGACAGGGGAATTACACCGCCGCCAAGGCCGGCCTGATCGGCATGATCAAGACGCTGGGCGCCGAATATGCCAAGCGCAACGTCACCGCCAATTGTATTGCGCCGGGTTTCATTGCCACGCCGATGACCGATGTGCTGAACGACAAACAGCGCGAAACGATTCTCACCAAGGTGCCCGCGGGCCGTCTCGGTTCGCCCGAGGACATCGCGGCTGCGGCGGTTTATCTCGCGTCGAACGAGGCAGCCTACGTCACCGGACAAACCATCCACGTGAATGGCGGCATGGCCATGATCTAGCAATGCGGGTTCCCGCAACGCTGTGATTCAATTGAGCTTTGGACGGTCACCGCAGCATGTGGCAATGCCATTTGATGTGTGTTAATCGAGCGTCCAACGGTGGGGCAAAGAAGGCCATTGCAGGATGTAGAAACCCTGTATATTGGCGGGGCGAGCCTGCCGTTTTTCGCGAGGCTCCGTCGGCACGGCGGGGCCAATCCACAAAAGCGCGGATGCGCAAGGTTTAACGAGTTTACGCTCCATGATGGCTCGTATCGTCTACGGACGAGCCTGGGTAACAAGCACGAGGTTGATATGAGCGAGATTGGCGAGCGAGTGAAGAAGATCGTGGTCGAACACCTTGGTGTCGAGCCCGAGAAGGTGATTGATTCCGCGAGCTTCATCGATGATCTCGGCGCCGACAGCCTCGACACCGTCGAGCTTGTGATGGCGTTCGAAGAAGAGTTCGGCTGCGAGATTCCGGACGATGCCGCCGAAACGATCCTGACGGTCGGCGATGCGACGAAGTTCCTCGAAAAGAATGCCAAGAGCTAACTTCTCGCGCGACACATTCTGAAGCCGGCCGGATCGCGTCGCCGCGGTCCACCGGCTTCTTGCTGTGCAGCGCCCGAATGCGCTTTTGAAAGGATGTCGTGGAGATGCAGATGAGGCGGGTAGTCGTCACGGGCCTGGGCATGGTGTCGCCATTAGCCTGCGGCGTCGAGCCGACCTGGAAGCGCATCCTCAACGGGGATAGCGGCGCAAGGCGCATCGACACTTTCGAGGTGTCGGATCTCCCCGCACAGATCGCCTGCATGATTCCGCGCGGCGACGGCACCAACGACACCTTCAATCCCGATCAGTGGATGGAGCCGAAAGACCAGCGCAAGGTCGACGACTTCATCGTCTTCGCCATGTGCGCCGCCACGCAGGCGCTCAACGACGCCAACTGGCATCCGGCAAGCTATGAGGATCAATGCGCCACCGGCGTGCTGATCGGCTCGGGCATCGGCGGTCTCACCGGCATTGCCGAGACGGCGATCACGCTGAAAGAGCGCGGCCCGCGAAAAGTCTCACCGTTCTTCATTCCCGGCCGTCTGATCAATCTGGCATCGGGTTATGTCTCGATCGAACACGGGCTCAAGGGCCCCAATCATTCCGTCGTCACGGCATGCTCCACGGGCGCCCATGCGATCGGCGATGCCGCGCGCCTGATCGCGCTCGGCGATGCCGACGTGATGGTGGCCGGCGGCACGGAATCGCCGGTCAGCCGCATCGCGATGGCCGGCTTTGCCGCTGCTCGGGCGCTCTCGACCGGCTTCAACGATACACCGCAGAAGGCATCGCGCCCTTATGACAAGGACCGCGACGGGTTTGTGATGGGCGAGGGCGCGGGCGTTGTGGTGCTCGAAGAGTACGAGCACGCCAAAAAGCGCGGCGCGAAGATTTACGCGGAGGTCGTCGGCTACGGCCTGAGCGGCGATGCCTATCACATTACCGCTCCTGCCGAAGATG
>JAPLPC010000037.1 GCA_026400425.1 Hyphomicrobiales bacterium
GAAGCCTGTTCGTGACGAAGATGCGGATCTTGTCGCCTTCTACGCACTCGATCGTCGGCCCCGGTGACTGACCGTTGTAGCCCCACAGATGCGCCTTCATGCCTTCGGCGAATTCGCGTTCGACCGGTTCGGCGACCAGATGAAATTCCTTCCAGTCGCCGTTCATCCGCCACGGCAATGTCCAGCCGTTCAAGGTGACGACTGGATTATAGTCGGGACCGCTCGACGGGTGCAGCGGCGGCTGCATCGTCGCCTTCTCCATGGTGGGCGCCTCGGGAATGTTAGCGGCGTGCACCCGGCCGCCGACGACGACGGTACCGGCCAGGGCGGCAGTGTTTAGAAAGCCTCTACGGGAAAGCATGTTCAAGTCCTTCTATTCAGCCGCCGGCTCTGGCGGTCTTCGCGGTCCGGGTCTGCTGCGGTGCGTCCGATCGACCGCCGCCGTTGACGACGGTCTGCAGCTCTGATTGCGCCGTCCAGAAATCGCGCTTCGCCTCGATTGCGGCGCGCAGGGCGGCTATGCGCTGCCTGGCCTCCGTCAACAATGCGAACACGTCGTCCTGCATGCTGCTGAAGCGAAGCTGCATCTCGTTGGAGATGATCTCTCGCAGCGGAAGGACCTCGCGTTGATAGTGGCCCGCGATGTCGTACGCCGACCGATAGGTCTTGTAGGCGTCGCGCGCCTCCGAACGGACGTTCACCGCTCTTTCCGTCAAGAGGTTGAAGGCCTGATTGTAGGTCTCGACGGCTTGCCGGACTCGGACTTCTCCACCATCGAAGAGAGGGATCTGGAACTGGAGATCGACTCCGCGCTCCGTGGCGGCGCCGCCGGCATCGGACGTCTTCTTGTTGATCCCGGCAATATCCAGCAGTGTCACGAACCGGCTTGCCTCACTGAGCTTCAGACTATTGGCGAGAGCGACCAGTTCGAGACGTGCGATCTGCAGGTCGACGCGACGCTCGACGGCATCGACCTCGATGCCGGGAAGCGGTTGTGGCCGACGTGGCAGCGCCGGAAGCTTCATCGGGATGCGGAATCCCAGGTCTCCGTCCCACAGTCCAGCAAGCCGGATCAGACGCTCGCGCGAACTCGCCGCCTCCTGCCGTACCAGTGCGAGCTCCGCCGTTATCTCGGCGTAAAAGACCTGTTCTCGCGCCTGGTCGAGCTTGTTCAACGCTCCGGTCCGACCGAGCTTCGATGCGAGCTGGGCCGTGGATTCGGCCGTGGACTTGGCATCTGTGAGGAGTAGAACAAGCTCGTTGGCGGCGACCGCGCGGAAGTACGCGAGCCGCACATCGGCAGCCAGTCGGAGCGTTTCCTCCGCTGCCCGGAGCTGCGCCTGACGGAAACGCTGTCGCGCGATCTCGGAACGTACCGGAAGCGTTGCCAACGCAAGAATGTCCGCCACGATCCTGCGTTCCAATTCGACAACCCCGGAGCCCGCGATGCGTGAAACGGAGAAGGTGGGATTCGGCGGCAGGCTTTCCGCCACCAGATCCGTTTCGGCAAGCGCCAGTTCGTTGTATGCCGCCTGAAGGCCGCGGTTGCTGAGCAGTGCTATCTGGACGGCGCTATCCACGGTGAGCGTTCGTCGTAGCAGGCCCTTGACGGCGCCGTCGGCGCGTACCGCGTCGTCCTGCGTCCTGATCGAGATGACGTCCTTCTTGATGGTCTCGCCGGCGACCCCGGCGACCACGCCCATACCGGCGTCCGGCGAAAAGGTGGCGCATCCGGAGAGGAGGAGCGAGGAGAACAGGACCGCCACCGCTGCGGGCTTGGAACCGCGGCGGGCGACGAACGGACGGTGGGCGTGACGCGTGCTGGACATGTCTCGCTCCTACCGGTCGGATTTCGGCGCCGGAGCGGCGCGGTCGTTCTGTTCGCGCCAAGGCGCCGGCGCCGCCGGCCGGAGGCTGCTGTAGGGAGCGACGGTCGAGCGGTAGCCTACCCCCGCTACCCTGGCCGAAGGATCGGCCGGGTCGGCGCCCACCAAGGGCACTGTCGTCGGCAGACAGCCTCCTAGAGTGAGGGTGCCGAGGGATACGGCGGCGAGCATCGCCGGTCGTGAACGGAATACACCAGCGGCCACCGAGCGAACGGCGGCGAGCTTCGCCCCAAACTGCGTGAACATGTTCGTTTCCTGAAATGACGGTGGACAACAGGCGCGTCATCCCTCTGCAGGGCACGCACCGAGTCTAGGGGACGGTACTGCACGGCCGGCGCATTGTCGGCGGTGGCGCGATAGCTGGTCGCGATGCGGACCAAGGTCGGCATCGGAGGCATCGCGAAATCGACCAGCGAAGCAGGCATCGCCGTGACGCACATCAGGGCGCAGCATTGGCCGCTGGTGGTGTGAGGAGCCTTCTTCGCCGGCATGCCATCGCCGTCCATATCGTCGGACATCGTCATCATGTCTGCCGCGTCGGACATCGACGCCGGCTGCGCGGAAGCATGGTCGTGCTGCTGCCCGTCGAGATGGGCGTGCATCGGCTGGACGGCTTCGTCGTGCATGTGCATCGAGCCGGACATGCCCTCCATGGTCAGGCAGTGGGCAGAGGCGTGTTCGCCCGGCAGGGCGTAGGACAGGGTCGGCGCCAGGATGCAAAGCATATAGACGAGGGCGACGATCCACCCTGCCTTCAGCCTACGTTTCCTGGTGAGCCTGACGAGCATACGGTTCAGATGCCTTCGGGTGTTCGCGTCGATCGGCGGAGCCTATCCGCGAAATTCCAGAACGCCAAGGCGAATTGCAAACGTGTCATCGTTCGGCCCTTCCGACGACGGCCATCAGTTCGGCGATCTTCTGGCGCTGGTCGGCCTTGTCGCCGCTCGCGATGGCGTGCTCCACGCAATGAGAAACGTGGTCTTTGAGCACTTCTTCCTCCACGCGGCGCAGCGCGGCACGGACCGCGGAGATCTGCGTCACAACGTCGATGCAGTATCGGTCCTCTTCGACCATCTTCGACAGGCCACGGACCTGCCCCTCGATCCTTCCGAGGCGTTTCTTCACCGATGTCTTGATGTCGTCGCGCATGCGGGAGATGTACCCCTACTGGGTACAGGTTGCAAGGGGGCGAAGCAACGGTACCGGACAGGTATGAGCGATCTCCGGTCATCGGTCCGGATTCGGAACGCGCAGGTGTTGCCGGGCAAGGTTGTTGCCGTGCGGCAGGTCCGTCCGCGGCTGCCCCGCTTGGCTCCGGTGAGCGACAGGTTCGCGCGCCTGACTCCGCGGCGCTCAATCGGGTTTCCGGATGGAGAGGGGTTGTTCGCGCTGCGTCTCCGAGGTCCGCGACGGACTCATTACGGCATCCCTTGTTTCATCCTCGCCTTGGACGTCGGCCGCGCACGCATTTCGACGAAGCATCTTGATATCCTAGCGCATTGGGCGCATATACCCCTACAGGGTATTAGTTCTTGACCTGGAGAAAGAAGATGTCGGAGGCGAAAAAAGATGGTTCGGGTGGTTGCGGCTGTGGCTCCAGACCGCAGAGCGTAGCGACGAAGTCCGCTGCTTCCGCCTGCTGCGGCGGTGCGGCGCATGACGCGCCCGGGCACGCGTCGCACGGAAGCCAACGCAAGGACCACGCCGATACGGGCAAGGCGACCGATGCGGTCTGCGGAATGACCGTCGATCCGGACACGGCCAAGCACAGCTTCGACCATGGCGGACAGCGCTACCACTTCTGCTCCGCTGGCTGCCGCGCAAAGTTCGCAGCCTCACCCGACGCTTATTCGGCCAAGGCGGACACCGTGCAGGGAACCGGCGGCTGCTGCGGCGGAGCCGATCACGGCGGTCGCTCCCATGAAGGACATGTCCACGCTCATGACGAGGCAGCCGCCGGCACGATCGATCCCGTCTGCGGAATGACCGTCGATCCGGACACGACCCCGCACAAGTTCGCACTCGCCGGCGAGACCCATCATTTCTGCTCGGCCGACTGCCGCAGCAAGTTCGCCGCCGACCCGCAGCGATACCTGCAGAAGTCGAAGCCGGACGCGCTTGCGGTTCCGGTGGCTGAGGGCACCATCTACACCTGTCCGATGCATCCGGAGATCCGACAGGTCGGCCCGGGAAGCTGTCCGATCTGCGGTATGGCGCTCGAGCCCGAACTGGTCGGCCTAGACGACCAGCCCAACCCGGAACTCGCGGACATGTCGCGCCGGTTCTGGATCGGCATAGCATTGGCAGCGCCGGCCGTCGTTCTGGAGATGGGTGGCCACCTCGTCGGCGGACATGGTCTCGTCGAGCCGTCGCTATCGAACTGGATCCAGTTCTTCTTCGCCACGCCGGTCGTGCTGTGGGCAGGCTGGCCGTTTTTCGTCCGCGGCTGGCAATCGCTCGTCACCCGCAACCTGAACATGTTCACGCTCGTCGCGATGGGCACGGGCGTGGCCTATGCCTATAGCGTGGTCGCGACGGCGGCGCCGGGGGTCTTCCCGCCCGCGTTCCGCGGCCATGGCGGCGCCGTGGCCGTCTACTTTGAGGCAGCCGCCGTCATCACCGTCCTCGTCCTGCTCGGGCAGGTGCTCGAACTGCGGGCCCGCGAGGCGACGTCGGGCGCCATCAAGGCGCTGCTCGATCTCACTCCCAAGACCGCGCGGCTGGTGGACGATACGGGCGAGGACCACGAAGTGGCGCTGGACAGCCTGAACGTCGGTGACAGGCTTCGCGTTCGCCCCGGCGAGAAGGTGCCGGTGGACGGCGTCATGACCGAGGGTCGCTCTTCGCTCGACGAATCGTTGGTGACAGGCGAGTCCATGCCGGTCACCAAGGAGGTCGGCGCGAAGGTCATCGCCGGGACGCTCAACCAATCCGGCGGCTTCGTCATGCAGGCCGAAAAGGTCGGCCGCGACACCCTGCTTGCCCAGATCGTGCAGATGGTCGCCCAGGCGCAGCGGTCCCGCGCGCCGATCCAGCGATTGGCGGACCAGGTTGCCGGGTGGTTTGTGCCGGCCGTCATCGTAGTGGCCGTCGCGGCCTTCGCCGCCTGGGCCTGGTTCGGCCCAGAGCCGCGCCTTGCCTATGGCCTCGTCGCGGCGGTGAGCGTGCTGATCATCGCCTGTCCGTGCGCGCTCGGTCTCGCAACGCCGATGTCGATCATGGTCGGGGTCGGTCGCGGCGCGCAGGCTGGCGTGCTGATCAAGAACGCAGAAGCCCTGGAGCGCATGGAGAAGGTCGACACGCTGGTCGTCGACAAGACCGGAACGCTCACAGAGGGGAAGCCGAAGGTCGTTTCCATCATTCCCGCACCGGGCTTCGACGAAAGCGAGGTGCTCAGGCTCGCAGCCAGCGTCGAGCGGTCGAGCGAGCATCCGCTGGCCGACGCCATCGTTCGCGCGGCGAAGGAGCGGAGCATCGACCTCGCGCCTGTCGCGGATTTCGATTCCCCGACCGGCAAGGGCGTGACAGGCAGGATCGACGGCAAGGTTGTACTTCTCGGAAACGCCAGGTTCATGAACGCATCCGGCGTCGAGACTATGTCGCTGGAAAAGCAGGCGGAGGCGCTGCGCGGACAAGGTGCGACGGTCGTGAACATCTCGGCCGACGGCGTCCTAGCCGGCATACTCGCGATCGCGGACCCGGTAAAGGCAACGACCCCGGACGCATTGAAGGCGCTGGCGGCCGAAGGCATCCGCGTCATCATGCTGACCGGGGACAACCGGACGACGGCGAATGCGGTCGCGAAACGTCTCGCAATTTCCGAGGTCGAGGCGGAGGTCCTGCCGGATGAGAAGAGCGCCGTCGTGATCAGATTGCAGAAGGCCGGTCGGATCGTTGCGATGGCCGGGGACGGTGTCAACGACGCCCCTGCTCTAGCCGCCGCTGACGTGGGTATCGCAATGGGGACCGGAACGGACGTGGCCATGGAAAGCGCCGGCGTCACGTTGCTGAAAGGAGATCTCGGCGGCATCGTACGTGCGCGCCGGCTTTCGGAAGCGACGATGAGCAACATCCGCCAGAATCTGTTCTTCGCTTTCATTTATAACGCGGCGGGGGTCCCTATCGCCGCCGGCGTCCTTTATCCGACGTTCGGCCTGCTGCTGTCGCCGATCATCGCGGCGGCGGCTATGGCGCTGTCGTCGGTGACCGTCGTCGGCAACGCGCTTCGCCTGCGTGCGAGCAAGCTTTAACCGCCGTCGGCAGCGGTCGGCGCAAGCAGTCGAAGTGCGTTCAGCGTGACGAGCACCGTGGCACCTGTGTTCGCGGAGATCGCCGACCGAAGGCGCGTTAGCTCGCGAGGAGAAGGACTCCCTCCGGCCCGAGCCGAGGCGATGTTGACGGCTGTGCGGCTCGAAAGGTCGGCCAGGGCGGCGACCTCCCCCGCGCGGCCATGCAACACGGCCACATCACCCGTCTTCGAGTCCACGTCGGTGCCGCCATGCGTGATCTCAACGTCGGTTGCCGCAACGCGGCGCGTCTACATTCCGCCAACGCTCATCTACAACGTCAAGCCGGCGCCGGCAGGGGATTGCGTTCGCGACTTCGAACGGCGCACAGCGCGACCAGAGCCAGGACGCTCAAACCCGAAGAGATGAGCAGCACATGGCCGCCCATGCCGTCGATCAGAACACTAAAGACCAGAGGTGACGCGGCCTGGGCGATCCGCGCCGGCGCGCCCAGAATGCCGAGCCGATATCCGTAATCTTTGGGGCCGAATATCGCGAGCGGGAGCGTGCCGCGGGCTATGGTCAGGATGCCGTTGCCGGTGCCATGGAAGATCGCGAAAGCGATCGCCGCGGGCCCGCCGATCAGCGCCATCACCGCCGCCCCGATGGGATGCGTCACGCAGGCGATGCGTGTCGACACGATGGGGTGGAAGCGGCTCAACAGGCTGGCCTCCGCGATCCGCGCCAGCACCTGAGCCGGTCCGATGAAGGCGCCGGCGGCGACCGCCTGGATGCTCGTCGCGCCCATTGATTCTAGTATCCTTGGCAGATGAGCGGCCATCGCGCCCGTCACCGCCCAGGCGCAGGCGAACGCGACCGCGAGCAGCACCATCGTCCGGTCCAGCGGGATGGCCGGCTTTTCGGAAGCGGCCGTCTGAGCTGCCTGGTGCCCGACCTTCGGCAGGAAGATCATGTTCAGGGGCAGCCCGATCAGGACGTGCGCGGCAGCCCAGGCGAAGCAGGTCTGACGCCAACCGATCGCTTCCAGGCCCCAAGCGGACAACGGCCACCCCACCGTGCTGGCGAAGCCTGCCAGCAACGTAATGCCCGTGATCGCCCGACGGGCCTTGTCGCCATAGATGCGTCCCAACGCACCGAAAGCGGCGTCGTAGAGGCCGAGACCCATGCCGATCCCCAACATCAGCCAGGCGGCGGCGAGCATGGCAATGGAATGGGCACACCCAAGGAGAACGAGCCCGAACGCCAGCGTTACGTTCGAGATCGACAGGA
>JAPLPC010000540.1 GCA_026400425.1 Hyphomicrobiales bacterium
ATGATGGCGGTGAGCGGATCCGGCGTCTCGACCTTGTCCACTGCCGCCAGCATGCTCTGGAACGGATGGTTGGCCTTGATGGTCATGATGGAGAAGGCGACGTCGTCGGACGTGACCGGCTTGCCGTCGTGGAACAGCGCATTATCCACCAGCTTCAAAGTCACCGAAAGGCCATCGGGTGCGACCTCCCACGATTTGGCAAGATAAGGCTGCGGATTCCAGTTGTCGTCATAGCGCAGCGGGCTGGCGAAGATCTGCGTCGATGGCATTGCAGTGGCGAGGCCGGATTGTACGGCGCCGTTGAAATGCCGCGGCACTTGCGTCGAGGCGATCACCAGCGTGCCGCCATCTGCAGCAAAAGCAGGCATCGCGCCCGGCGCGATGGCGGTGGCCACCAGAGCGAGGCCGAGAGCCGCCGTGAGAAGAGAGGCTTTGAACGATCGGGTTGGTAGCGTCCTGGTCGGAGACATGGCGATGGTCCTTCTCTCAGATGTTGGATGTAACGGCCCGGCGGTTGAGCTCTGCCGTGGTAGTGAGTGGCGGGATCAATGCTGCATCGAGGATGGCGTCGAGCGTTGCTGCCGGCGGCAGGTTTGCGGTGCCGATGCCGACCAGCAGGATATCGTTGTCGTTTGAGGAGTCCGGTTCGACAGGCGTCAGCGCCCAGTCTCGGCCGACCATCTGCAGCAGTTGTGGATGTGCAGGTTCTGTGACCGAACATGGCCCTTTCAACCGCAAAAGCTGCGGCGGCAATGCGCCAAGTGCAGCCTCCAGCCTGTCGCGATCGAAAACGCCGTCCCGTCGATACGCCCAGCGGCGGAAGTTGCACTCGTGATCGGCGGCATCCGTTGCCGCGAAGCGCGATGCGGGATTCGATATTCCGTCGGGCAGGCCGGGCAAGGTGTGCGCCGTGGTTTCGATGATGGCGACGCCAGGGCGTAGCGCGACGAGTTCGGCACGGGCCTTGTCGAGGGTCGCGCGGTCGAGCAGATCGATCTTGTTGAGGAGGATCAGATTGCAGCGATCAAACTGTCCGCGCACGGTGTCGCCGACGCGCTGTTCTGCGAGCAACTGACCGATCCGCGAGGCATCCGCCAGCACGATCACCGCGTTCAACCGCAGACTCGGCTCCACCAGCGCGATCTCCGCGATGCGCCAGGGATCGCCGACGCCGGAGGCTTCGATAATGATGTGGTCGAATCTCGTACCGCCATCGAGGATGCGGCCGAGCGTATCGAGGAAACCGCTGCCGATGCTGCAGCAAACGCAGCCATTGGTCAGCGTCATGGTCTCGCCATCGTGCTTCGCGATCAAGCCTGCGTCGATATTTACCGCGCCGAAATCATTGACCAGCACGGCATATCGCCCGGGGCCGTTGCGCAGTAGATGATTGAGATAGGTCGTCTTGCCGGCGCCGAGAAAGCCGCCGATCACCGTCACGGGTGTTGTGATGCGCGGTGACGCCATCATGCCCGCGGCGCCTCCCGGACGATGCCGCCGACGACGGTTCCCCAGATATTGATGTCCTTGATGGTCTCCGGTGCGACCTCGAGCGGGTCTGCATCGAGCACGACGAAGTCGGCATATTTGCCGGTCTCGATGCTGCCGACCAGGTGGTCGAGTTTCAAAGTATAGGCGGCATCGACGGTGATGGCGTTGAGCGCCTGCTGGACGGTGAGCGCTTCGGTGTCTTTGCCGAGCACGCGGCCCGACGAGGTCACGCGATTGACGGCGCACCACGCCGTGAATAGCGGGCTCAACGGCGTTACCGGCGCGTCGGAATGAATCGCGAACGGCACGCCGGTGCGCAGCGCCGTACCGGTGGCGTCGAGACGGTTGGCGCGCTCCGGACCCATGGTCAGGTCGTAATGCGAGTCACCCCAGTAATAGACGTGGTTGGCGAACAGATTGACGCAGATGCCGAGCGCCTTCATGCGCTTGAATTGCGCGGCATCGGCCATCTGGCAATGCTGCAGCGTGTGGCGATGGTCGGGCTTCGGCGTCGCGATCTGCGCGGCCTCCACCGCTTCGATCGCCACTTCGGTGGCCTCGTCACCATTGGTGTGGATGTGCATCTGGATGCCGGCCGCATGATAGGCGGCGACGATGCCGGGCAGTTCTTCCGGTGCGATGTACCACAAGCCATTTTGCGCGCCGTTGTGATAGCCGGGCCAGCGCAGGCGCGCCGTAAAGCCCTGGATCGAGCCATCGACCACCAGCTTGACGATTCCGTAATGCAGCTTGTCGTTGTTCGTGGCGGTCAGCGCCTTGATCTTGGCAATGCCGGCGTCCGGACTATGCGAGACCGACGCCATTGCGGGCACCAAGCGTACCGAAAAATCATCGCGGCGGCTGGCGGTGCGATAGACCTCGATGGTCTGATCGGCGAGATCATTGTGCAGATCGGTCACCGTGGTGACGCCCTGCACACAGCAGGACGATGCATAGCGGTTGACGTCATCGACGCTGAGATTGCCGGAGAGGGGATTGGATCCGAGCACGCGGAAGACGCGAAAGCGCGCAGCGATGCCCTGGACTTCACCCGACGGTTCGCCATCCCTGCCCATCACCACGCCGGAAATATTCGTGGTGCGATCGAGTTCGGCGCGCTGCAGCACGATCGTGTTGACGTTGCTGATGTGGAAGCTCGCATGCACCACCATGATCGGGCGTGTGGTCGAGACGCGGTCGAGATCCTGACGGGTGAGCGAGATGCTGCCGATATGCAACGGATCGAAGCCCCATGCGAACAGCGGCGCCTCGGGATCGGTCATGGCCTTTTCGGCATGTTGCAGCCTTTCCACGATGGTGTCGATGGTCGGCACACCTTCCACGACCTTGCCTTCAGGAGAGCGGCGATCGAAAGCGCCGACATAAGGCAGCGACCACATCATGCCTTCCATGATGTGGCTGTGGCCTTCGACGAAGCCGGGCAGCAGCACCTTGTCCTTGAAACGGTCATCGACCTTGCCGCCGCCGAGGCTCGCGATCTCGTCCTGGCTGCCGACGGCGACGATCCGGCCCTCTCGCACCGCGACATGGGTCGCAGACGGACGCGACGCATTCATGGTCACGATCTTGCGGGCAGAGAAAACAACCGTATCCTGAGCCAATGGACCATCCTCAAATTCCGTCACGGAAGCGTGAGGCCTGCTGCCGCTCGGGAGCCAGCGCCAGATCGGATGCACGAATGGGGCCAGTGACGAGGCCCGCGGAGCCGGTTTGGCGCGGCTCTTGCTTCGAGGCGAGGAAGCCAGCGGAGATATGATCTGCTGGCCCAAGTTCGGATGGAGCGACGATGGGAATCCCAGGTGGGAGCACGAAGGCAGCACTGGCCGAGAACCGTCCGGCCAGTTCCTGCATTGGCGATTCCTTGTTCTGGGGCTCGCTGTTTCAGGGGTTGGATCGGCGCGGACCGTTCCTGCAGCTCCAGATTCGTCAGTTGATCTGCACGGCGATCGAGGAGGGCCGGCTTGCGCTGGGCGTGCGGATGCCATCGAGCCGGGAGCTGGCGACATTGCTCGAAGTGTCGCGCAATACGGTGGTGATCGCCTACGAACAGCTGGTCGATCAGAATTTCCTGGTCTCGCGCGAACGCAGCGGTTTTTATGTCGCCGGTCTGCCCAAGCATCTCGGCACTCAGCGTGAGCTGCGCGCTGCGCCGGACGAGACCGGAGCCGCCCGCTGGGCGGAGCGTTTTGCGGTGCGCCCATCCGCCCATCGCAACATCGTCAAGCCGCTCAACTGGCAGGATTATCCATACCCCTTCATTTTTGGCCAGTTCGATCCCACCCTGTTCCCCACCAACGACTGGCGCGAAAGTGCACGCGCCGCATTGAGCGTGCCGGAGATCAATAATTGGGCGCGCGACCTGATCGACGAGGACGATCCGGCGCTGATCGAACAGTTGCGGCTGCAGGTGCTGCCGCGCCGCGGCATCCGCGCCCGGCCCGACGAGATCATGATGACCATGGGCGCGCAGCACGCGCTCTATCTGATCGCCCGGCTGTTCACCAAGCCGGATACGCGGGTTGGCATGGAAGATCCGGGCTATCCCGATGCGCGCAACATTTTCGGCATGCTGACGGAGAATATCGTGCCGCTGGCGGTGGATGCCGACGGCATGGTGCCGGATGCTGCTTTCGAAAGCTGCGATCTCGCTTATGTGACGGCGGGGCATCAATGCCCGACCACGGCGGCGATGCCGCAAGCGCGGCGCCTTGAGCTGCTCCGCAAGGCGCAGCAGCGCGACATCGTGCTGATCGAGGACGATTACGAAAGCGAACTGATCCAGGAAGGGCCGCCGCTGCCGCCGCTGATGAGCCTCGATCGCAACGACCGCGTGCTCTATGTCGGCAGCCTATCCAAGGCGCTGGCACCCGGTTTGCGCCTCGGCTATGTGACGGCACCGGCGCCGGTGATCCGCGAATTGCGCGCGCTGCGGCGGCTGATGCTGCGGCATCCACCGCTTAATAACCAGCGAGTCGCCGCGCTCTTCATCGGCCTCGGGCATTACCGCTCGCACCTGCAGCGCGTCTCGCGCGTGCTTTTGGAGCGTGCGCGTATTCTCGATCGGTTGTTGCCGCAGCATCTCGCCGGCTGTCGGTTTGTGCGGGGCGTCGGCAGCACCAGCTACTGGGTCACGGGACCGGCCGGCTTCGATACGACGGAATTGGCCAAAGCCGCGCTGTCCGAAGGTGTCGTGATCGAGCCCGGCGATGTGTTTGCCATGACCAAAGGCAGCCGCGCCAATAATTTCCGGCTCGGCTTCTCCTCGATCCGCAACGACCGCATCGAACCGGGGATTGAGCGTCTCGGTCGTATTGTCGGGCGGATGGGATAGAGCAGCCTCGAATGTAGCAATCCACCGTCCTCATGGTGAGGAGCGCGCTATTGGGCGCGTGTCTCGAACCATGAAGTGTTTGGCACCATCCTTCGAGACGCGGTCGAAGGCGACCGCTCCTCAGGATGAGGGCAGAGTGTGAATCAACGATCGGCAGCGACGGTTGATGTTCATATCAGCTCGCCGATCCCCTTCACCGCGCTCACCAGCGCAATCGCGCCGAGGCTGGCGATCGAGATCTGGCGGTGCAGCGCATCGCTGCCGCGGCGAAAGGCCAATTCGCCGAGCCTTGTGCCGAGCCACATCACCGGCAGGCCGAGCAGCGACAGGCCGACGGTGTGCAAATTCATCAGCCCGACGCCGACGAACGTCACCGTGGCGGTGATCGATGTCATCAGGAAGAATACCATCAATGACGCGCGGGCCGCCCGGCGCGGTATCGGCAGCGACATGTAATAGGCCACCACGGGCGGGCCGGGCATGGCGGCGAGACCGTTGAACAGGCCGGAGAAGAAACCGGTGATCGTCGTGAGCGGGCGGGGCGGCGCCTCGGGCAGGGCAAAGCCGCGTTGCAGGGCGAACACGGCGAACAGCGTGATCGCACTGATGGCCAGGCGCGCGGCCGGCGCCGAGATGCTGCTCAGCACCAGCGTCCCCAACGGCGAGCCGATCACCGCGCCAAGCGCAAGCCAGCGCAAGGACGGCCAGTCGCAGGTCCTCGATGCCTGACGGAAATCCATCAGACTGCCGGCCAGTTGCAAGCCGATCGCCACCGGCACGGCCTCGGTGGGCCGCATGAAGAGGCTGAGCAGCGGCACGGCCGCGAGTGCAAAGCCGAAGCCGGTATAGCCGCGCAGCACGGCCGCGACGAAAATCGAGGCGATGGACATCAAAACCAGCTTCGGCGTCAGTGCCGCGCCGAGATCGCCGATCGCGATCAGCATTTCATGCATCTTACTTCAGCCCATCGATCCGTCATGGCAGCACCATGGCGACGTCGGGTGCCAGCGGCAGGGCCAAAATACCCCGATGCTTGGTCCAGATCGCCTCCAAGGGCTGGCCGGGTGGTTCTCCGCATCTGGCCCTAATCGCAGGACGTGGCGGCTGGCAATTTCCGACGATCGCCGGACCGCCGTTCCGGCGTTTGTTTAAACGATCGAGAGAGCTTTGCCATGTCCGATACGTCCGCGCGCCACCAGCTTCTCGTCACGCTTTTCGAAGCATTCAATCGCCACGACGGCGATGGCGTGATGGCCTGCATGACCGACGACATCGTGTTCGACACCGCGGTCGGCACCGAGATGCATGGCAATCGCATCACCGGCACCGCCGATGTGAAAGCGGCGTTCGAGAAAGTCTGGGGCGGCATGCCCGATGTGAGCTGGACATGCACATCCCACAGCGTGTTCGGTGACCGCGGCCTGTCCGAGTGGATTTTCCGCGGTACGGCCGCCAACGGCGCCCGCATCGAAGCCGAGGGCTGCGATCTGTTCACGTTCAGC
>JAPLPC010000187.1 GCA_026400425.1 Hyphomicrobiales bacterium
GACGAAGTCGGCGACGTGCACAAGCTCGGCATGTGGCTCGACGTCAATGGCAAGCGCTGCCAGACCGGTTCGACCGCGACCATGATCTTCAACGTGCCGCAGATCGTCTCTTATCTCTCGGGTATGATGACCCTGATGCCCGGTGATATCATCACCACGGGCACCCCGCCCGGCGTTGGGCTCGGCATGAAGCCGCCGAAATTTCTCGAAGTCGGCGACGTCATGACCCTCGGCATCGAAGGTCTCGGCGAGCAGAAGCAAAAGGTCGTGGCGGTTTAAGATTCACCGTCATTGCGAGGAGCGTAGCGACAAAGCCATCCAGTGTCTTGCTTTCTGGATTGCTGCGCGCAACGAATTGGCGTTGCCCATTCGCCATGGCTCGCGATGACGGCCGACAGGATTGAAAATACAGAGGACTTCCAATGAAGCTCACATTCTCCCCCGGCTCGCCCTTCGCACGCAAGGTGCGGATCGCGGCGATCGAACTCGGACTGATCGACAAGATCGAACTGGTGCCGGCAACCGTTGCGCCGACGCAGAAGAACGAAGCCTATGCGCATGACATCAGCCCGGTCCGCAAACTCCCGGCCCTGATCCTCGACGACGGCCAGGTCATCGTCGATAGCTTCAACATCACCGAATATCTCGATGAGCTCGCCGGCGGCGGCAAACTGGTGCCGACATCCGGCGCGGCGCGCTGGAAGGTGAAGACCGAGCACGCCATGATTCAGAGCATGACCGATGCCATGCTGCTGTGCCGCTATGAGATCGGTGTGCGGCCCAAGGAGTTGTTCTGGCAGGCCTGGTATGACGACCAGTGGGACCGCGCCTGGACCGGTCTCGCTCAGTTCGAGACCCATCCGGACATCCTGACCCGCCCGATGGATGCCGCGCAGATCGCGCTGATCTGTACGCTCGGCTATGCCGACTTCCGTTTTCCCGATTGCGGATGGCGCAAGGCGTTTCCGAAACTCAACGCGTTTCACGACCGCATGTTGCAGCGGGACTCGGTAAAGGTCTCGGCGCCGCCAAAGGGCTAATCGAACAGCGAGGGCGTGTGGTTCACATATGCGCCCTCGATGGCCAGCATCTTGAGCTTGGTATCGACGCCGCCATTGGCGGAGAAGCCGCCGGGCTTGCCGCCCGCTGCCAGCACACGGTGACATGGCACAATGATCGGACACGGGTTCTGCCCCATCGCCTGTCCGACTTGGCGCGAGAGATCGACGCCGCCGAGACGCTTCGCGATGTCGCCATAGGTCATGGTCTTGCCCGGCATGATTTCGCGGGCAATGGCATAGACCTCGCGATTGAAATCCGGGCTATCGAAGAGATCGAGCGCAATATCGGAGAGATCGATCCGCTGCCCATCCATCAGCGCAACCATGCGGGCAATCGCTGCCTGCACACCGTCGGGTGGCGGCACTTCTGTCAATGACGGATATCGCTGCTTCAATCGGCTACGCGTCTGCGCCTCGCTCGGCAACGGCAACTGGATCGCAATGATGCCGCGCGCGGACCAGGCAATGCCGCTGCGGCCGATGGCCGTGTCGAACAGCGCGAACTGGACATCAGACATCACAGCATCCTCCAACGACGATGCATCGGTGTCGCTCATGATCAACCGATGCGCCACCCGATCGCGGATCTCAGCCCTGCGGGTCCCGCGACGGCATCGAGGCCGCCTTGTGGCTGAACGCCTGGCCGAGCGTTTCAAGAATTTCCTTGGTCGCAACGAACATATAAGGCCCGTCCTCGGTTTCGAATGCGATGCCGACGACGGTGGGATCGGGCTGGTAGTCCATCAGGCTGTAGCCTTTGAGCGGCAATGCGGGGCGGTCTTTTGGCTTGCTGGACATATCGATCTTCCGCGTCGGTGAAACGATGCCAAGGGCTTAGACAACATCGATGGACAGGCCAAGCGAGAAGTTCGGCGCAGGCACAAACGCGTAACGGCGCCACACTGCTGCGGCGCCGTTACGACGGATGACGCACTTTTGAAGCGCTATTCGTCCTGCATCGCAGCCGTCAGCTTGTCGTAATATTTGCTCACGACGTCGATATTGCCTTTGTTCTCGACGGCCGGCAGCGGCTGCTTCAGCGCGCCGTTGAGTTCATCCAGGGCCGCCTTCTTATCCTTCGCCGGAATCTTCTTGTCGGCCTGCACCGCAGCAATCTGCTGCTTGATCACAGCTTCCGGCCCAACATAGGTCTTGGTCTTGGGATCGAAACCGCCCAGCACCATCATGACATTCTCGACCACGTCGTTGTACTCGCCGTAATTGGCAAAGCCGTTCTTCTTGGCAACGTCGTCGAGCTGTCCGGTGATCTTCGGATCAGGCTTCGCCGGTGCATCCTGCGGCAGCTTGTCGGTGATGGCGTCGAGATCCTTCTGCGCAGCCAGGACTCCTTCCACCTGCTTGTCCGAGAGCGCAATCTGCTTCAGCGGCTGCGGCGCAGGTTCAGCGGCAGGCGCAGCCTGTTTGGCGGGCGCTTGCTGTTTGGCCGGCGCCTGTTGCTTCGCTGCCTGCGCGAGCGCGGATTGGCTCGATCCAGCAGTGACAGCGAGAGCCAGACCAGCCACGGTGAAGACAGTTGAAGCGAGACGAATGGTTGAGCGCATGGGAGCTCCTTGTGATGGACACTTTTCGAATGGTCCGTCGGCAAGGTCGCAAGGTTCATCGCCGACAGCATCATGCATGCAAGATTGACGATGAATCGTGGCTGAATGATCGCAGCCACGCGCGTTCGGTGCATCAGTGCGTTTGCCGGATTATGGGAAGATCCCAACGCAAAACCGCCGCGTTCCATTTCTGGGACGCGGCGGTTTTGTTTGTTGATATCGTCGA
>JAPLPC010000569.1:0-517 GCA_026400425.1 Hyphomicrobiales bacterium
GAAGGCGTCCGCCGCGCCAAGAGCGCCGGCATCAAGTGCGTGCCGACCGGCATCGAGAATGGCACGGTGACCCTCGTCGTCGAGGGCACGCCGGTCGAAGTCACCACGCTGCGCGAGGACGTCGAGACCTTCGGTCGCAAGGCCAAGGTGATGTTCGGTCGCGACTGGCAGCGCGATGCCGAGCGACGCGATTTCACGATGAACGGATTGTCGGCGTCGATCGACGGCGTGGTGCATGACCATGTCGATGGGCTGTCGGATGTCGACGCCAGGCGCGTTCGTTTCATCGGCGATCCCGATCGGCGCATTGCCGAGGACTATCTGCGCATCCTGCGCTTCTTCCGCATTCATGCCGCTTACGGATCCGGCGCGCCCGACCGCGACGGTTATCTGGCGTCGATCCGCGGCCGCGATGGTATCGCCGGCCTATCGGCCGAGCGTATCCGGATGGAGCTCCTGAAACTGCTGGTCGCGCCGGGGGCCGGTGCGGCTGTCGAGGCGATGGTCGATGCCGGCC
>JAPLPC010000569.1:541-8295 GCA_026400425.1 Hyphomicrobiales bacterium
CTGCGGTGGCGTCAGCTATCTCGGACCGTTGAGACGGATGATCGGCATCGAGCAGGATCTCGGTTTCGCTCCCAACGCGATGCTGCGGCTCGGCGCGCTCGGCGTCGCGGTGACGGAAGATGCCAAGCGGCTGACCCAGCGCCTGCGTCTGACCAACGACGAGAACAAGACGCTGGATTCGATGGGCCATCGCTGGTGGCGGTTGAAGGGCATGGACGACGCCCGCGCCCGGCAGCGGCTGTATCGGCTGGGCAGCCAGCGCTATCGCAACCGCGTGCTGCTGGCCTGGGCGCGCGACGGCGGCGGCGATCACGCCGATCAGTGGCGGCAACTCCTGACCCTGCCGGAGCGCTGGACCCCGCCGGTGTTTCCGCTCAAGGCCGCCGACTTCATCGCCCGCGGCATCGCCAAAGGCCCTGCGCTCGGCCAGGTGCTGGCGCTGGCGGAAGATGCCTGGATGGCCAATGATTTCCCGATGGAAGTCGATGTCATCACCGTCATCGCCGATCAGATCACCGCGCGGTTCAGACACGATCATCGCCTGTAGAGCGTGTCCCGGACGCGACGTCGCGTCCGGGACACTCTAGATCAAGCAAAAATCACGCGACCTTGGCGTGCTCTTCTTCGCCGTCTTCCTCGTCTTCTTCTTCTTCCTCGTCCGGCATCACCAAAGCGAGATCGAGCACGGCGCGCGGCAGCGTCTCGCGGAACAGATCGCCTTCCTCGCCGAGCCACACGCATTCGATATTGTTGCCATCGACTTCGGCAACGGTGAGCGGCATGCCGCCCGACTTCAGCATGACGACGTCACCAGCTTTCAATTCCATGATCGGCTCCTGTGCGTGAGTTGAATCGCACGCAAAGCCTAAGCGCGTGTCATGACAGTGCGAATACGGCGGGATGGCGGATCGTCATGTCCGTTGCAGCTGGGCGGCTAATTGCGCCGATAGACCGGTGCTCTCCAGCGCGGGCGGACGCGCGTCGTCATCGCGCCGTCGTGTGGCTGCGGCCATCACGGCCCGTGTGCCGGTGGCGACCGAGCACAGGACCGGCACTGGCACGTTGGGCTGGATGCGCTCGGCTAGGCCCGCCAGCGCGGCGCCGCCGAGAATGACGACGTCGGCGCCGTCCTTGGTTGCGCAATCCGTGCAGGCTTGCGCGAGCGACGCCAGTGCCGCCTCGGGGTCGGCCGCGATCTCGCCACCGGTGGGCGCGATGGTACGAACGCCGGTGAGCCTGTCGGCCAGTCCGATGCTGGCGACGAATTCCGTCAGCATCGGCCCCCACAGCGCGCCGCCGGTGACGATCGCGAAGCGGCCGCGCTTGGCTGCTTCGAGGCAGGAGGCCTCTGCCATGCCGATCACGGGAATGTCGGCCACTTCACGCAGCGCCAGCAATCCGGGATCGCCGAAGCAGGCGAGGTAGACGGCGTCGCATCCTGCGCCATGCGCAGCATAGGCATCGAGCGCCGCATGGGCCGCGATCGCCGCCGATGCGCGCGTTGAGATATAGCGCGCGCCGAAGCGGCCGGTGACGGGGACCAGCGTCGCAGCATCGCCCGCCGTGGTCGCCACATGCCGCGCGACCAGCGTCGTCACGCTGTCGGTGGTATTGGGATTGATCAGCAGGATGCGCATGGACGGCATCCAATCATCAGCCGTTCCGGAATGCCAGCGTCGCTGCCGGATGCGCGGCAGGATCGCTCGTTTAGAGGCTAGCCTTGCGGCCCGAAATAGACGCAGCTCTCGTTGCAGCTGTCGCGGAATACGCCGACGCGGACCACCGGCCCTTTGTCGGCCACGCGCTCCCAGATGAAGCGCGACAGGTTTTCCAGCGTCGGGATGCCGATCGCCTCGATCTTGTTGAGGAACTTGTGGTCGAGCGTCCTGCGGAGCTCATCGAGGCTGCGATCGAGCAGGCCAAGGTCCATCACCATCCCCGTCACCGGGTCGGGCACGCCGCGGATGGTGACTTCGGCGCGGAAGGAGTGGCCGTGGATCTCCTGGCTGGCGTCGCCGAGCGTCGTGAAGGACAGCGCATGCGCTGCCTCGAAGCGAAACGATTTCGTCAGTTCCCACATCGCCTGATACCCGAACTACCTGATGCCTAGTGTCTTGTGCGTCTGCACGCTGAGCCGCCACTGCGGATGGCGCAGACAGTAATCCACCGCCTGCGCGGTATTGCTGATCGCATCCGCGCCGTCCATCGGCTGCAGCGAGAACCGCTCGAAGGCGAGGCCTTCGAACCGGTCCGGCATCGCGGTCGGTTGCGGATAGACCAGCTTCAATTCGTGCCCGGCGCGGATGACGATCTCGGCGCCGGCTTTCGGGCTGACGCAGATCCAGTCGATGCCGGCGGGCGGCGCCACGGTGCCGTTGGTCTCGACGCCGATTTCGAAGCCACGCGCGTGCAAGGCCGCGATCAGATCGTCATCGACCTGCAGCAGGGGCTCGCCGCCGGTCAGCACCACATAGCGGTTGTCGTTCGGCCCCACCCATTGCGCGGCGATGGTGTCGGCCAGCATGGCCGCGGTGGCATAGCGGCCGCCCAGCGTGCCGTCCATGCCGACGAAGTCGGTGTCGCAGAACTGGCAGACGGCCGTGGCGCGGTCCTGCTCGCGGCCAGTCCAGAGATTGCACCCGGCAAAGCGACAGAACACGGAGGCGCGGCCCGCATGGGCGCCTTCGCCCTGCAGCGTCAGGAAAATCTCTTTGACCGCGTAACTCAATGATTTGGCTCTTTAAAACGCCCGCATGCCGAAGCGTCCGGGGGCGTACGGGATCGATATGGGGTGAAGCGCGGCTCTTAGCACGGGTCCGCGGCGATGTCCCGCCCATCAATCATGCGTCAGCGCGGGGCGGCCGTGCATGGTCCGGGTTGATTGCAGCGACCGGATTGCCGCATATCGGCCCCATGCAGCCACCGCTCGTCACCGCCGATCCAGCGCACCAGAACCGCCCCTGCGGAACCTGCACCATGTGCTGCAAGGTGTACCGGATCGACGAGGTGCCGAAGCCGGCCGGCAAATGGTGTCAGCATTGCGCCATCGGCCGCGGCTGCAAGATCTACGACACCCGCCCGCAGCAATGCCGCGCCTTCGATTGCGTCTGGGTGCAGGACATCGAGATGGCCGAGTCGT
Organism: Hyphomicrobiales bacterium; assembly: GCA_026400425.1. GTDB lineage: Bacteria > Pseudomonadota > Alphaproteobacteria > Rhizobiales > Xanthobacteraceae > Tardiphaga. Next base: position 3,681 of record JAPLPC010000569.1, read on the forward strand.
GGAAGCCCGAACATTCCAAGATCGTCTTCTCGGTCTATCCGACCTCCGGCTTCATCTATGGCCAGGTCGATCCCGGCGCGCCGTTCGCCTGGCAGAAGCCGGCGATGCTGTCGGGCCTGATCGCCTGGTCGGCCAGACTGCTGGAGGAGCGTCGGCATCTGCTCATCTTCGTCGGCAGCGATGCCACCCTGATCATGCCGACCGGCCCGGTGCCGATCGGGCCAATGTCACCGGCCGATGGCTTCATCATCCGCGAGACGTTCACAGCCCGCGGCAAGGACTACGTCGCGACACGGGTGCCGAGCGGCCGCGCCTAGCTGCCGGTTGCTTGACCCCGCGATCTCCGCCAACAAGACTTAAAATAACCGTCAGGAGGAAACCCCATGAAAAATCCATTCGATCTCACCGGCAAGGTTGCCGTCATCACCGGCTCCAGCCGCGGCATCGGCCGGGCATCGGCGGAATTGCTGGCGCAACTCGGCGCCAAGGTCGTCGTCTCCAGCCGCAAGGCCGATGCCTGCGAAGAGGTGGCCGATGGCATCCGCAAGAATGGCGGCGATGCCCATGTGATCGCCTGCAACATCTCGCGCAAGGCCGAGGTCGAGGCGCTGATCGACGGCACCGTCAAGCATTACGGCCCGATCGACATCCTCGTCTGCAACGCTGCGGTGAATCCCTATTACGGCCCGCTGCTCGACATCAGCGATGAGGCCTTCGACAAGATCATGGGCTCCAATGTGAAGAGCAATATCTGGCTTTGCGCCAAAGCGATCCCGGCGATGGCCGAGCGCGGCCGCGGCTCGGTGGTGATCATCTCGTCGATCGGCGGCTTGCGCGGCTCCACGGTGATCGGTGCTTACGGCATTTCCAAAGCCGCGGATTTCGCGCTGTGCCGCAGCCTGGCCGGCGAGTGGGGCCCCAAGGGCATTCGCGTCAACTGCATCGCACCGGGGCTGGTGAAGACCGATTTCGCCAAGGCGCTGTGGGAGGACGAGGCCAATCTCACGCGCCGCACCGCGACCACACCGCTGCGCCGGATCGGCGAGCCGCATGAAATCGCCGGTGCCGTCGCCTATCTCGGCTCGGATTCCTCGACCTTCATGACCGGGCAGACCATCGTCATCGATGGCGGAGTCACGACGGCGTCTGTGTAGGCACTTGATCTCCTTCGTCATTGCGAGAAGCGAAGCGACGAGGCAATCCAGCTCTTTCTTTCTCAGGCCTCTGGATTGCGTCGTCGCCAAGTGGCTCCTCGCAATGACGCGGTGAAACCATCCGAAACATATCTTCCGCGGTAGTGAATCACCACCGTCGCAATCCTTTCCCGATTTTTAAGCTTTCAGGCGCACTGATTGTCGCAGGCGGAGAGATCCCGTGCGGCAGGTGGATATCGCGATCATTGGTGGCGGCCTTGCAGGCTCGGCCGCGGCAGCGATGCTGGGCCGCGCCGGCGTGTCCGCGATTCTGATCGAGCCGCATCGCCAGCATCCGCCCGAACTGCGCTGCGAAAAAATCGGCGGCCAGCAGCAGATCGATCGTCTGGCCCGAACCGGCCTGCGCGACGCGGTGCTCAACGCCGCCACCCATGACGGTGACATCTGGCTCGCGCGCTTCGGCCGCGTCATCGATGTCCGGCCGAGCCAGCAGCACGGTTTCCTCTACGAGACGGTGGTCAACACCGTGCGCGGTGAGATCCCGCCTTCTGTCGAAACGATCCATGCCAAGGCGGTCTCGATCCGCACCTCGGATGATCGCCAGACCATCGGCCTGTCCACGGGCGAAGACATTTCCGCGCGCCTTGTGGTGCTGGCGAATGGCGCCAGCGTCGGTCTGCGCGATCAGTTGAAGATCGGCCGCCCGGTGATCTCGGCCTGCCATTCGATCTCGGTCGGCTTCGACATCGCGCCGAACGGGCGTGACAAATTCGATTTCCCCGCGCTCACCTATTTTGCCGAAGCGACGCGCCATCGCACCGCCTATCTCACGCTGTTCCCGATCGGCGAGCGCATGCGTGGCAATCTGTTCGTCTATCGCGAGGCCGATGATCCGTGGGTGCGCGCGATGCGGCGCACGCCGGAAGCAGCACTCGATAGCTGCTTGCCGAAACTGCGCGCACTAATCGGTGACTACACGATTGCCGGCGACGTCAAGATTCGCCCGGTCGATCTCTATGAGAGCGATAATGTGGTGCAGCCCGGCATCGTCCTTGTCGGCGATGCCTTTGCATCGCCATGCCCGGGCAGCGGTTGTGGCACCGACAAGGTGTTCACCGACGTCGCACAGCTCTGCAGCGTGCACGTTCCGAACTGGCTCGCGACTGAAGGCATGGGTGCGGACAAGATCGCGCAATATTACAGCGATCCGCTCAAGCTGGAATGCGATGCCTGGGCCAAGAACAAGGCCTTCACGTTGCGCGCCGTGACGCTGGAGAATTCGCTGTACTGGCGCGCGCAGCGCTGGCTCCGCTACTTCGGCCGGCTCGGCCAGGGCATCGTGCGCCGCGCCCGCGAGACATTGCCGGCCGAGTTTGCGCTGGTCGGTTGCGCCTTGATCGTGATGAGCGTGCCGGCGGTGTGAACTCCCTTGCCGTCATTGCGAGGAGCAAAGCGACGAAGCAATCCAGTTCTTCTTTGCACGGCTCTGGATTGCTTCGCTTCGCTCGCAATGACGGATCAGATCGCTTGACCTTCCCCTCCCGATCCGGTTGCCTGCACCCACGAGCAATCAACGTCCGGGAATAAACCTCCATGTCATTCGTGATGGCCATCGATCAGGGCACCACGTCATCGCGCGCGATGATCTTCGCTGCCGATCTCTCGATCACCGCCGTGGCCCAGCAGGAATTCCCGCAGCATTTCCCGGCCTCCGGCTGGGTCGAGCACGAGCCCGAGGATATCTGGTCATCGACGCTGTCGGTCTGCCGCGAGGCCATGGCCAAAGCCGATGTCAGCGCCAGCGACATCGCGGCGATCGGCATCACCAATCAGCGCGAGACGGTGGTGGTGTGGGATCGCGTCACCGGCCAGGCCGTGCATCGCGCCATCGTCTGGCAGGATCGCCGGACCGCGGAGATCTGTGCGCGGATGAAAGCAGAGGGGCAGGAGCCGTTCATCACCGAACGCGCCGGGCTGATCATCGAGCCCTATTGCGCCGGCACCAAGGTCGCGTGGATTCTCGATCACGTGCCGGGCGCGCGCGCCCGCGCCGAGCGTGGCGAACTGATGTTCGGCACGGTGGATTGCTATCTGCTGTGGCGCCTCACCGCCGGCCGCGTGCATGCGACCGATGCCACCAATGCCTCGCGCACGCAGCTGTTCAACATCCACACCGGCGAATGGGACGATGATCTGCTGAAGCTGTTGCGTGTGCCGCGGGCGATGTTGCCGCAGGTGCGGGACTCGTCGGCGGATTTCGGCAACACCGATCTGTTCGGTGGCAGCATCATGGTCGGCGGCATCGCCGGCGATCAGCAGGCCGCGACCATCGGCCAGGCATGTTTCTCGCCGGGCATGATCAAGTCTACTTACGGCACCGGTTGTTTCGCGCTGCTGAACACCGGCACCACGCCGGTGGTGTCGCAGCACAAGCTGCTTACCACCGTGGCCTATCAGTTGAAGGGCGTGCGCACCTATGCGCTGGAGGGGTCGATCTTCGTCGCTGGCTCTGCGGTGCAGTGGCTGCGCGACGGCCTCGGCATCATCAAGAATGCCGCGGAAAGCGGACCCCTGGCGGATAAGAACGACTCGTCGCAATCGGTCTATCTGGTGCCGGCTTTTGTCGGCCTCGGCGCGCCGTACTGGAATCCGGATGTGCGCGGCGCCTTGTTCGGGCTCACGCGCAATACCGGGCCGGCCGAGATCGCGCATGCGGCGCTGGAGAGCGTCTGCTACCAGACCCGCGATCTCTATGCGGCGATGCGCGCCGACTGGCCCGACGTCAACGCCGCCACCGTGGTGCTGCGTGTCGATGGCGGCATGACGGCGTCCGACTGGACCATGCAGCGACGCGCCGGTGGATCGCCCGATGATTCAGGAGACCACGGCCGTTGGCGCGGCCTATCTCGCCGGCCTCAGCGCCGGCGTGTTTCCCGAACCCGCACAATTCGCCGACAACTGGCGCCTCGAGCGCCGCTTCAAGCCGGCCATGAGCGAAGCCACGCGCAGCCGAAAGCTGAAAGGCTGGGCACAGGCCGTGAAGGGCGTGCTGGCAAGCGATCCCGGACAGGGGTGACTTTTGTGGGCGCCGTCGCCGATGATCTCCCTCCCCGGAGCGAAGCGAATGGGGTCCGACGGACGAATTCGTTCGTCGTAGTCCGCCGTTAGGCGGGGGTGGGGACTATCCTCACGTGACGTCGGAGTTGGTGGAGACACCCCACGTGTCTCGACGCTCGCTGGACGCTCGCCTCGATCCACCCTCCCCACGGCGCGGCTTCGCCGCTTGGGGGAGGGAAAACAGGCGCCCGCGGCGGCCTTATTGTTCCCATTTTGTTCTTGACAAAATTCCTCGCCGCGTCATGATCCCGCTCGTCTCTTTCGCGAGGGGGCGCTTCATGAGGCGTCTTGGAGTGGAGAGAGATGCGGCGCCTGCGGGCAGGGGAGTACGTACCTCCTGCACT
>JAPLPC010000276.1 GCA_026400425.1 Hyphomicrobiales bacterium
CGATCCTTCGAAACATCGATGCCAATATAAATCGCGTCCATCTGATCCCATCCTTGCGCAAGCGGGCTCGCCAAGCGGCCCAAGCGACTGTTCGGGTTCGATGGAACGGCAGGCGAAGACCCTCGCTCCCCACCGGGCTTGCTGTCCCCTGGGTCGAACGGTCTTTCGCCTGCCACCGCGCTGCCAAGCTTAACAGAAACGGCAGATGGCAAGTTACAAGGGTCAGGGTGGGGTATCTCCGCAAACGCCGATGTCACGTGGGGCGCCCTCACCCCGGCCCTCCCACGCAAGGGCGGGAGAGGGAGAAGGTCGGCGTCCTCACCCGTAAGCATTGCCTCCGCTTCCTTCGATCTCGACACCTGGGCTTCCCTGCCCTATCCCATCGCGACCCGCACAGACGCGCCGTATCAGCAGGTAGAGCATTGACCGATCAGAACCTCCGCGCCGACCACCAGGCCATCATCCGTTCCTATGCCGGCAAATCGATGCCGATCGAGCATCAGCGCACCTTCGTCATCCCCGAGATGAATTTCGCCACCCGCACCATCAAAGCGGGCGCACAGGTACGACCACTCAGCTACAGCACGCGCGCATTGCCGGATTTTCCGATCCTCTCCAACGGCGAAACCTACGACATCTACGACTACGTCTCGCGCAACCGCGTTGCCGGGTTGCTGGTGATGAAGAACGACGAGGTGCTGCTGGAGCATTACGATCTCGGCATCACCGACCAGACTCGCTGGTTGTCGATGTCGATGGCGAAATCCTTCAGCACCACGCTGATCGGCGCCGCGATCCAGGACGGTTTCATCAAGAGCGTCGACGAGCCGCTGACGACCTATCTGCCGGACTTCAACGGCACCGCCTTCGACGGCGTGACGGTAAAGACGCTGATGCAGATGACATCGGGCGTGCGCTGGAGCGACGACCAGACCGACGCCCATTCCGAGCGCAGGCAGATGCTGCAGATGCAGATCGCACAGCAGGGCGGTGCCATCATGCGCTACATGGCCGAGCGTCCGCGGGCCGCGGCGCCCGGGACGCAATTCTGCTATTCCACCGGCGACACCCATGTGATCGGCGCATTGTTGAAGGCCGCCACCGGCCGATGGCTGAGCGAATATCTGTCGGACAAGATCTGGTCCAAACTCGGCATGGAGCACGACGCCGCGTGGTGGCTCGAAGCGAAAGACGGGCTCGAAGTCGCCGGCAGCGGCTTGTTCGCGACATTGCGCGACTATGCACGGTTCGGACGTTTCATTCTCGATGACGGCGTCAGCGACGGCATCCGCGTGCTGCCGCAAGGCTGGATGCGCGAAGCGGGCTCCGCGCGCGAGATCGGCGGCAAGCGTGTCGATTACGGCTATATGTGGTGGATCGTGCCGGGCGCGGACGGCGCGCTCGACGACGGCGCTTTCACGGCGCGGGGCATCTTCGGGCAGCTGATGTATCTCAACCCGAAGCAGCGCGTGCTCTGCGTGGTGCTGAGTTCACGCGCGAAGCCGCCGACCATGATCAATCCGGCAGTGTCGGACAATGCGTTCTTCAATGCGCTGGTGGAAGCGGTGGCTTCTTAGCCTCGCACCGCTTGCGGGGAGAAGAAACTACTGAAAATCCGCAGCCTTCAACTCGATCGGCTGGCCATGCGGCGTGCGATCGGCGGCGTGGTCCCAGGCGTCGCGATAGCGGTGCAGGTCACTGCGCGTGGTGACGCCTTTCTCCGCGATCAGATTTTCCAGCGTCGCCAGCCAGTGCTGGTAATAAGTCTCGCCCGTATCCGGATCGCCGTTTGCTTGCGCGCGCTTGATCTGCGCCGACAGCGCCGCCGCCCATTCGGCCCAGGTGAAGACACCGCGCTGATGCAGCGTCACCGTCATCGCAAAGGCCTGCGCTTCCCACGGCGCGCGAAACACCGGTCCATCGGTGTCGCGCGGAATGGTGGGGACAGCGGCGACCGCGTCGATCGCAGCCGCGCGATCATCGGCCATGCCGTCGGTCACGACACCGGCTCCAGATACGAATCCCAGGCATCGACCGACACCGTGACGTCGGGATCGCCATCGTCGCCCCACAATTCGCGGCCGTCGAAGCGCACTGTGTACAGCCATTGCGGCGCCTCGCCCCGGCCCATGGCATTGCTGTCCGGAAATACATGGGCGCCGTGCAGAAGCTCGACGATGCCGACATGGCCGCGCACATAACGCGGCAGCCGCGTATGCGTGGTCGGCGCCATTACCTTGGCACGGACGCGATCGCCGACTTTGAAACGCGCAGGTACATCGATTTTGCGTTCCGTCGGGCCGCCGCGGCGGAGCATGGCATCGACGTCCTCCGGCTTCAGCACCGGCACATCCTTGCGTGGCAGCAATGCTTTGCCACCGTCGAGTTCTTCGCGGGACAAGAGCCCCCGCTCATGCATCAGCGTCTCCAGACCACCGAGCCACACCTCATAATAGCTACGATTTAGATAATCGCGTGGCGAGCGGTTTTCGCGGGCATAGCGCGACATGTCGATATTCCACTGCCCGGGCCGCGCCATCGCCAGCGTGAGGCCGAGCATGCGGCGCTCCCATTCGCCGTGGAAGACCGGCTCGTTCACTTCGGGCTCGACCTTGCCGAAACCCTGCGTGCCGCCCATGTCATGCGCGCCGTCCATCAGGCGACCTCCACCGGTTGCTGGGCCAGACCGGTGCCGATCATGCTGTCGCGGGTGACGAGATCGGCGAGTTGCTCCTCGCTCCACCCCTCGGTGCCGTGGGGGCGCATCGGCACCACGACATAGCGAAGGAATCCCACACTTTGATTTTTGTCTGTTGCGGCAGTGCGACGCCGAAATCATCCAGCACACCCCGCGGATCGCGCACTGCCTTGGAGCGATAAGGCGCCGCCTTGTACCAGACCGGCGGCAGCCCCAGCACCGACCACGGATAGCAGGAGCACAGCGTACACACGACCATGTTGTGGGTGTCCGGCGTGTTGACGACAGCGACGATATGCTCGCCCTGACGGCCTTCATAGCCGAGTTCGGCAATGGCGGGGGTCGCATCCTTGAGCAGCCGCGCGTAGTAGGCCGGATCGTTCCAAGCTTTGGCAATGACGCGGGCACCGTTGCGCGGGCCGACCTTGGTCTCGTAGGTCTGGATCAGTTCGTCGAGTGCTGCGGGATCGACATAGCCCTTTTCGACCAGGATGCTTTCCAGCGCGCGGACACGCAGCTCGGTCTCGGACAATTCGGAATGGTCGTGATCGTGGTGATGGCCGTGGCCATCGTGATGATCGTGATCGTGCCCGCTCATGGCGATCAGCTCCTGTTCTCTTCCGAAATCCACCACAGATGACGCGCTCAGGCAACATGCAGCGCCCTGCCGAAAGCGCAGGCGCGTTGCCCACTCTACAATCTTGCAGAGCGTGAAGATTTCCGTCATTCGCCTGCTGTCAACGACGACGGAAGGTCACACATGTCCAAGCCCAGCCTGATCCTCACCGGCGGTCGCATTTTCTGCGGCCTCCATGACGGCTTCGCCGAGGCGATCGCACTGGACGGCGACCGCGTCCTCGCCACCGGCAGCGCCGCCGAGATCGCCGAGATGGCTGGCCCCGACACCCGCATCGTCGAACTGGCCGGCCGCACCGCGGTCCCCGGACTCAATGACGCGCATATGCATCTGCTGCCGCTCGGGCTCAATATGAAGCAGATCAATCTGCGGCCGGAGAGCGGTGCCAACAGCATCGCCGAAATCCTGCGCCGTGTCGCGGAGCGCGCCAAAGCGGCGAAGCCCGGTGAATGGATCAAAGGACGCGGCTACGACCACAACGAACTGGCCGAACGCCGGCATCCGACGGCCGAAGAAATCGATACGGTCGCCCCGAACAATCCGGTCTGCCTGACCCGCACCTGCGGCCATGTGGCCGTAATCAATACTGCCGCCATGCGCGAGGCCGGCATCGGCCACAATACGCCGCAGCCCGATGGCGGCTTGATCGAGCGGCGCGACAACAAGCTGACCGGCCTGCTGGCCGAGCGCGCCTTGCGCCTGATCGTCGAAGCCTCGCCGCGGCCGTCCCCGAGCGACCTGCGCGAAGCCATCGACCACGCCGGCCGATTCATGCTGTCGCAAGGCTTCACCAGCGTGATGGATGCCGCCGTCGGCATGGCCGCAGGCATGGACGAGATCGATGCCTACGAGGATCTGGCCAGCAACGGCACGCTGCCGATCCGCACCTGGGTCTGCATCTACGGCAACACCGACGGCATCGGCGACAAGGCCTATGACGCCGGCTATCGGTTCGGCCGCGAAGTCGGCAAATTGCGCTATGGCGCCATGAAAGTGTTCGGCGACGGATCGGCCGGCGGCCTCACCGCGGCGATGAGCGAGCCCTATCTGGTCGGCGATCCCGCCAATCGCGGCATCTTCTGCTACACCGACAAGGAGATGCACGACTATCTCGCGCATTATCACCAGCGCGGCTACCAGCTCGCCATCCACGCCATCGGCGATGCCGCCATCGAGCAGGTGTTATCGGGCATCGAAAAGGCCTCGACCGAGGCCAATCCGATTCTTGGGCGTCGTCATCGCATCGAGCATTGCGGATTCCTGTCGGACGGCCAGATCGCGCGGATGGCGGCGTCAGGCATCGATCCGGTGCCGCAGCCGGTGTTCATGTATGAGTTCGGCGATCTCTACCTCACCAATGTCGGCCAGGCGCGCACCGACGTCGCCTATCCCATGCGCAAGTGGATCGATGCCGGCCTGCATCCGGCGGCCAGCTCGGACGCGCCGGTCTCCACCACCGATCCGTTCAAGAACCTGTTCACGATGACGACGCGGATGTCGAACCGGCACACGGTGCTGGGCGAGACCCAGAAGCTATCGATGGCCGAGGCGATTCACGCCTATACATATTTCGGCGCCTACACGCAGTTCGCCGAGACCACCATGGGCCGGCTGGTGCCGGGCCAGCTCGCGGATATCGCGGTGCTGAGCCATGACGTGTTCACGGTGGCGCCCGAGGTCGTGGAGACCGATACGCGCTGCGATCTCACCATCCTCGGCGGCGAGGTGGTATTCGATCGATTGGGCCAGGTGGCGCAAGCAGCGGAATAACGCTGTCCTCATGGTGAGGCGCGGCCACTTGGCAGCTCCTCACCATGAGGGCGGAGCGGGTGCTGGATGCGTTTTCCTACCGCAACCGCTGTGCAAACCTGCGCAGCGTATTCTTGAGCGGCTTGACGTGGTGATACACGGCCGTCAGCAGCGCGCCCGCGGGCGAGCGCGCGACGCTGAAATTGTCGAGCAGGACTTCATCGACGCGAAACAGCGACTTGTAGCCGGTATTGCCGAGGCCGAAATCGAGCCGATGCAGGCCGGCATCGAAGCGCATCTTGATGGTGCGATACAACAGCTGCATGCCGACCGAATATTTCGCCAGCCGCCCGGTATCGACGCCGATCAGCACCGCGTGGAACTGCTGCTCATAACCGACACCGAACAGCACCGCGACAGGTTCGCCGTTCAGCGTGCTGACATAGGTGATCGCCTCGCCGGTCGCCGCGCCGGCGATGGCATAGTTGCGGTAGAAATCGACGAATACGGGATTGGCGAGCAGATCCGACTTGAAGCGGTCCTTGCGCGCGCGCAGTAGAAAATCGAAAGCGGCGCGGATATCGGCTTCGGATTGCGCGATCCGGTGTTCATAGGGGCCGAAGTCGCGCTCGACCTGACGATTGAGGCGCCCCAGCTCCTTGGAAAATTTCCGGTTCAGCGTCTTGCGTTGCCAGAATTCGAAATCGTCGCCGGTCTCGGCGTGGTAGGCGGCATTTTCGCCGACGCTCGACGTCACCCCGTCGAACAGTCGGCGGACATCGAAACCGTCGCGGCGCACCTTGCGATAGAGCAAGGCGCCGGCGCCCTTCAGCAGTGCAGAAAGCCGACGGCGCGCCACAGAATCGGCCGCCAGCGCATGCAGCACGTGATCTTCGCCGACGATCGCATTGGCGTCGCAGACGCCGAAGTCGGCGGGCTGCATCACCGTGATCGGACCGAGCTTCTGCACCACCAGCGGCAGCACCGCCATCAGACTGCCATCGACGCGATCGCGCACCGTGATCGTATGCTGTTGCGCACCGAGCGCCGGCGCGAGGTCGCGGTGGATGGCGGCCTGCCACAGTGGCGACTGGAACGCGGTCAGTTCGGACCGGACGAACAGCGCGCGATATTCGGCCGATAGAAAGTCGAAGCCGCGCTCGACATCGATGACGGCGCCGTCCACGTTCGCTGTGCTGCTGGCAACCCGCATATCCATGGAATCTAGACCGCGACCCGGCCGTCGCTGCTGGTCGGATCGAGGCGGAAATTGCGCGTCTTCACCACGTCGCCCTCGATCTGCTTGCCCAGTTTCTTCCACAGCAACGCCGACGCCGCCTTCGGATAGACGTGGATGCCGTGATCACGGGTCGATGTGTTGTTGAGGCCGAGTGTCCGGCGCAGCACGCCATTGCCGTAATGCACGGCGTAGGCATTCCAGATCGGCTTGGTCCAGTGCTCCATGGTCACGGAGATGTTCAGGCAGTCGTGATTCTCGACCTTGTGCGGCGCGTAGAGCGGCCAGGTGATCATCTCGCCCGGATGCAGATCGATGATCTGGGCGTGCTCGTCGAACCAGCCGCGATACGGCATGTCCTCGGTGGTCTCCCGCAGCAGGATCTTTTCGATGTTCTTCGGCGGCATGAAAATTTCCGAACGCGGATACAGAAACACGCGCTTGACGCCCTCGATCTGCCACAGCGACTGACCTTGGATATCGGCGTGATACGGCACCTTGCAATTCGGCGACGAGATCAGGATGCCGAGATTGCGCTTGAACGTCTTCATGCCGTCCATGCGATCGTCGAACTCGTCGAAGATCCTGTCGAGCAGATCGCGATATTCCGGCGCCCAATCCATCACGCGCCGGATGTTCATCCAGATGCGCCCCTTCTCGATCGCCGCGATGGCGTCGATGCCGGAGGTGCTGCCGAGTTCGCCATAAACGCGGCGATGCTGCTCACCTTCGAAGCTGACCGATTCGATGCCGAGCTCCTTGGCGGGACACCGCTCGATCACCTTGCCGAGCGCCTCGCGTGTGAACAGGCCGGTGTCCTGCAGGCGATGCTGCAGCTTGATGACATGCACGCCGAACAGGTCTTTGTGATGCGGCTGCCAGTCGGCAATGATCTTGTCCGGAACCATCAACATCGCTAAGTCGCTCCTCATCCCTGAACGGCCGTCGCGCCACACGGGGGGCGGCGCCAAACGATTGCAACGCTATTGAGTTGTCTTGTACCGATATTTCAGCGCAACTGACATCGCGCGAACGTGACAAGCGATATCAAGGTTAAAACCTAATCATCCGCCTACCGCCAACCGTACTAACGAAACCTGCCGGCGATCGTTAGGATTTGAATAAATAGCGCGAGATCTTCGGCTGAATGCGTGCGCCATCGATCAGTTCGAGCCGACCGTCGCGATTGAGCGTATGCAGCTTGCGGCCAGGCCACTCCGCCGACGGCGCCACATGGTAGCGACGGACCTGTTCGAAACGCGTGGGCGACAGCTCGACCACTTCCACAAGCGCCACCGCGGATCCGTAGCCGCCGCTGCAATCCTGAACCGGGCGCCACAAGCGGCCGTCGTGCCGGACGAAATGGCCGGCGGGGCGCGCATTGGCACGGTCGATCAGCACCGGGTTCTGCGCATGCGGGGTCCACGGCCCCAGCATGTCGTCCGCGTGATAGATCGACAGCGTATCGGAATAGCCGCCGGCGTCCTCGCGGGTCGCACCGAACAGATAGTAGCGTCCGTCATGCCGCACGATAGTGGCGTCGCCGAGTTCGACGCCTGACAACAGGATGGCGTGACGCTCCCACTGATCCGGAAAGCGCTTGCAGCGATATGCGATCACCTGCTTCGCGGCGGAGCTCTCCGGGATCATCCAGAGTTCGCCCTCGTCCTCGAACACGAACGGATAGGAGAGATGGAACGGCTCCTCGAGCACGGTGACAATCTCGCCGACCGGACCGTGATCATCGAACGCGATCGCCGAGATGACGCCTTTGCCGACCCGATGATCGAGCTCTTCGAAGAACACCGCCGTACGGCCCTGCCATGTGACGGCAAACGGATCAGCCGCGAAGCAGTGTGGCCGTTCCTTCAGCCGTTGCCATGGCACGCCGGTCAGATCGTGCGTCTGCCAGACGCCGGCATCGTCGGTGAAGCGCCAGCCGATATGCCATTGCGGCGCATAGCAGACCGAGCGATAGGCCTTGCGCAGCAGATGTTCGACGAGTCCGAACACCACGGTGTGCGGCGCGACGCGGATGTCACGGCGCGCAACCTGCGGCGCGATATAGATCGGCGGCCGCGGTGCGGCTTTCAGATTGGCCACCAGCAGCGTCATCGTGCGCGCCATCAAGGCGGCCAGTGCACCGCTGAGCCCGAGCGCTGTTTCCATCGACGGGTGGCCGCGATCGACGATGGCGCCGGAGATCTCATCGCGCAGCTCGATCACCGGCATGTCGCCGGCGAGCAGTGCCGTCACCGCGGCAAGCTCGCCCGCCTCGCCGTTGTAGAGCGGACGAAGATAGACCAGAGCCGCCGTAGCCCGCGCAGGTGCGTCGGTGAAGTCGATCACCGTATCGATCCAGGACGACGAGGTGGGCGTCAACGACGATCGACTGACCCGATCGGCGCCCGTCCCCTCGCCACCATGCAGAACGCGGTTCTCGATGGCGAAAAGCCAATCGAGGCAATGCGGCGTGGAAGTCGCCCCCTCGGCCCAGCGCAGATGCACATCGTGCCCGGCCGCCTGCAGCGCGCGGATCGCTTCTGCGATCCACGCCCGCGGGCGCTTCGGATCGCAGCGCAGTTCAACGATCATGGTTGGCGCCCACGCGCTGCGTGCTTGAGCAGCTCGCCGAGCAATCGATCATATTTATCGACCATGCGCGCGATCGAGTAGCGGTCGCGCAGACCGGTTCCCGCAACGAGAAGATCGGCGCGCAGCGATGAATCATCCAGCGCCCGCGCGATGGCGTCCGAGAACGTGCGGTCATTCGCGGCATCGACGAACAGCGCGGCGGGCTTGCCATCGACGGCGAGCACCCCGCGCAGCACCGGCAGATCGCTGGCGACCACAGGCACGCCAGCACTGGCGGCTTCCACGGCCGCGAGGCCGAATGTCTCTGCTTGGGATGGGAACACGAAAACATCGAGTGCAGCCAGGAAATCGCCGATCCGGTCGGGCGGCATCTCACCAGTGAAATAAACTCGATTGCCTAAGTTTCTCTCAACGACTAGTTGTCGCAGCGACGATTCCTCCGGTCCTTGACCGGCAAGAGCGAGATGCCAGTCCGGGTGATCCGTAAGCGCCCTGATCGCCGCATCGAGCCGCTTGCCTGCGTTCAGCCGCGCAACGGAACCGAGTAATGGAACTTGCTGCGGCAGGCAGAAGGCGGCGCGCGCCTGTTGCTTGGTGAGATCCGACGTCTTGATATCGAAACCGTGCGGGACATAGCGCAGCCGATTGCTGTAGCCGCGCGGATATCGCGCGTAATCCGCGAGCATGCCCTGCGAATTGACGGTGATGAGGTCGAAAGCGCCGAACATGCCGAGCGCAAGATCGGCGGCGCGCACCAGCGGATTGACCAGCATCCGCGCCGACACCTGATTGGCGATGACGGGCGCCGACGTCGCAAGGCGAGCGGCGACACCGCCGACCGTGTTGCCATAGTGCTGGAATGTGAGGATCGCATCTGGCCGTGCGGCACGGATTTCACGTCGCAACTGGCCCGGGAACTTGAAAAGCCCAGCGAGGCCGCGTGGGCGATCGACGCTGCAATAACGCGTGTTCGGCGGCGCGTCGAAGCTCGCTGACTTGCGATAGAAGAAGAGATGGCTGACGTCATAGCCGCGGGCCGCCAGCCCGGCACCGACGAGGCGTGAAATTTCCTGCGCCCCGGCGTTCTCGCCCTGGGTCTGGATGATCAGGATGCGGGGCGGAGCCATTGATCAGGACGTCGGTGACGCCGCCGGCGGCAGCGGCGGCAGTGTTGGATTCGATTTCCGGAACAGGAACAGCACCGACGGAGCGAGCCCGGGCCAGCGCCGGCACAGCACGTTCAACACGATGGTGACGACGGCGAGGCTGGTAGAGGCCGCGAGCGCGGCCCCCCACAGACCGAACAGCGGGATGAAGATCGCAAAGCCAATGAAGCGCAACACGATGTTGGACGCCACGATGAACGGATAGCGCCGCTCCTGCCCAGCGATCTGCAGCACCGAAGGCGCCGGGCCACCGGCGGCATAGAAGGCTGTGCCGAGCGCCAGCGTGATCAGCGTCCACTTCTGCGCGACGAAATCCGGCCCGAACAGTGCCAGGATCTTGTCGGCGCCGAGTAGCAGCAGCGCGATGCCGACGGCGATGCAGAGCAGCATCATCTCCGCCATCAGCTTCAGCATCTTGTTCAGTTCGACCGTGTTGCCGGCGAAATACAGGGCCGGAATCCGGCGCGTGGAGATGTTGTGCAGGGCACCGAGCGGCACCGCGAACATATTGGCGATGCGCGAGGCGACGAAATAAGCGCCGGCGGACACCGGATCGAGAAACCAGTAGACGATGACCACATCAAAGAACTGGTTGATGGTTTCCAGGATCGACGATGCCCAGAAGCCGGACGAGGCCTTGATCCAGTGCGGCACGTGCCAGCGCGGACGTGCCCGCAGCACCTCGCGCGGCAAGCGGCGCAGGATGGCCGTCACCTGAATGCCGATCGCCAGCGCGACGCCGATCGAACACAACAGGAAGAATTCGTGGATCTCGATGATCGGATGGCTGACGATCAGCGCGATCA
>JAPLPC010000062.1:0-5493 GCA_026400425.1 Hyphomicrobiales bacterium
GCGCGTGCTGACGCCAGAGATGTTTCGCGCGGTGTTTGCGAAGGTGAAAGCGGATCTGGCGGCGGATTAACGCGCTGCAGCCTCCGGTGCTAGACCGGATTCGCTTTCAGCCATTCCAGCACATCGCCTGCGTTTCGGTCGGGTGGGAACACCGGATAGAACACATGGGTGATGATGGCGTCGTCCACGATCATCGCCAGGCGCTTCATCAGCGTGACGTCGGCGACGTCCATGGTCGGCAAGTTCAACGCGTCAGTGAGTTCGAGATTGTCGTCGGACAGGACCGGAAACGGCAGATGCAGCCGCGCAGCCATCTCGGTTTGATAGACATTGCTCTGGGTCGAAAGCCCGAACACATGGGCCGCGCCGGCCGCACGCAGCTCGCCGAACAGATCACGAAACGAACAGGTCTGCGGTGTGCAGCCGCGCGCGCCAGGGATCATGTCCCAGTCGTCGGTGAGGCCAATTTTTCCGGGCTCGCCCGTGCGCGGATAGGCAAACACCACGGTGCGGCCCTTCCGTTCGGCGAGATCGACCACGGTATCGTCGGTGGCGCGCAGGCGAACCGACGGAATCGCCATGCCGACCAGATGCGCGGCGGCGCCATCGTCCTGCGGTGCCGGGATCTTGCTCCAGTCGACATAGGTGAGGTTCGGTTGGGTCATCCACAACTCCGTCATTGCGAGCGCGGCGAAGCAACCCAGCCCGTCGCCTGCAGCTCTCTGGATCACTTCGTCGCTGCGCGCCGCGCACTGACGATGATCATCCCCGCGCCCGGAGCAGACGCCCCTTTTCGCGGCCCCAGTCGCGGTCCTTCTCGGCCGCGCGCTTGTCGTGCAGCTGCTTGCCCTTGGCGAGCGCCAGCTGCAGCTTCACCCGGCCACGCTCGTTGAAATACATCTTCAACGGCACCAGCGTCATGCCCTGCCGCTCCACCGCGCCCATCAGTTTGTTGATCTGCTTGCGATGCAGCAGCAGTTTGCGCGGGCGCTTGGGTTCGTGATTGAACTGGTTGGCCTGCAGATATTCGGGAATGTTGCAGTTGATCAGCCAGATCTCGCCGCCCTTCGGGTCGGCATAGGATTCCGCAATCGTGCTCTTGCCGTTGCGGATCGACTTCACCTCGGTGCCGGTCAAGGCAATGCCGGCTTCCACCGTGTCTTCCACGGCGAAATTGAACCGCGCTTTGCGGTTCTCGGCGATCACCTTGATCGGACGTTCTTTCTTCTCGGCCATCGTTTACATGCTTTCGGCGCTACGGGAACGAATATAGGAACGCCGGACGCATCGGCCAAGAAGGCGTCAGGCCTTCTTCAGCAGATCGCGGATCTCGCTGAGCAGAGCGACTTCGGCGCTCGGCTTCGCGGGTTCGGCGGGCTTGGCCTCTTCCTTGCGCTTCAGCTTGTTCATGCCGCGGATCACCATGAACAGCACGAAGGCAACGATGACGAAGTTCAGGGTCAGCGTGAGGAAGTTACCCCAGGCCAGCACGGCGCCCTGTTTCTTGGCGTCGGCGAGATTGGTGGCGGTGACGGATTTCGACAGGCCGGTGAAGTAGTTCGAGAAATCGAGGCCGCCGGTGACGGCGCCGATGATCGGCATGATGATGTCGGCGACCATCGACGAGACGATGGCACCAAAGGCCGCGCCGATGATCACGCCGACGGCGAGATCGACGACGTTGCCCTTCATGGCGAAATCACGAAATTCCTTCAGCATGCGTAATCCCCCTCAGTCCTGAAAATTCAACCCGTAAAGACACATCAAAAGCGATGAAGCGACCAAAGTCACGCAACGTCCGATTGATCGGCTCTAGTTGAGCAAACCGGCGTGGATCATGGCGGCACGGATCGCCTGGCCGGTCGGCGCCGTTACCGGCAGCAACGGCAGACGCACGCTCTCGTCGCCGCGACCGAGCAGCTTGAGACCATGCTTGGCACCCGCAAGACCGGGCTCCTTGAAGATGGTGTCGTGCAGCGGGGTCAGGCGATCCTGGATCTTCAGCGCGCCGGCATAGTCGCCCTTGAATACCAGCTCCATCAGTTCGGCGCAGAGCTTCGGCGCCACATTGGCCGACACCGAAATGCAGCCATGGCCGCCCGCCGCCATATAGGACAGCGCGGTCATGTCTTCGCCCGACAGCTGGATGAAGTCCGGGCCCATGGCATGGCGCTGCTTGGAGACACGGCCGACATCGGCGGTGGCGTCCTTCACACCGGCGATGTTCTTGAGTTCGTACAGGCGCGCCATGGTCTCGACGGACATATCGACCACGGAGCGCGGAGGAATGTTGTAAATGATGATCGGAATGCCGATGGCGTCGTTCACCGCCTTGAAGTGCTGGTACATGCCCTCCTGGGTGGGCTTGTTGTAGTACGGCGTTACCACCAGCACGGCGTCGGCGCCGGCCTTCTCGGCATGCTGCGCCAGCGCCACGGCTTCCCGGGTCGAATTCGAACCGGCGCCGGCGATGACCGGCACCCGGCCCCGGGCCTCGGCGACGCACCATTCCACCACCTTGGCATGCTCGTCATGGCTCAGGGTCGGGCTCTCGCCCGTGGTGCCGACGGGAACCAGGCCATGGGACCCCTCGGCGATCTGCCAGGCCACCAGGGCACGAAATCCCTCCTCGTCCAGCGCGCCCGCCTTAAACGGCGTCACCAGAGCTGTGTAGGACCCCCGGAAATTCGTCTTGGTGGCTGCCATGGTCTGCTCCGAACGCGCTGCGGCTTCCGCCGTCTGCTTGAACCTATTGAATGGGCTGCGAGTCTTATCGACTTCGGGGCTGCGGCGAAAGACCGCCCAAGATGCGATCGGGCGCTATCGCGCGGGTTTTACAGTGTCCCCGCCCCGATTTCGCCGCGCTGGCGGCGCACATTCTTGGGCAAGGTGACGGACATTGACGATTTGGTCACCCTTTCAATCAAATACATCATGGGAATGCCTGCGGGAATGTGATTCGCAGCGAGGAAGTGCCGTGACGCAATTTTTCCCAGCTCCCGCAGTACGACGGACGGCGCTCCGCGTCGGTTTGGCGCTGTTGATCAGCGTTTCGGTCCCCGCACTCGAAGCCGGCGCCGCCGGCACAGCTGACGCCTCCAAGACCAGCCAGGCGGCGAAAGATACCGCGGCCAAGCCTGCTGGTACTAAGCCTGCCGGTACTAAGCCTGCTAGTTCGAAGCCGGCTGGGAAATCCACCTCTGCCAAGCCGGTTCCGGCAAAGTCGCCCGCTGACAAGCCAGCTCAATCGACGGCCGCCAAACCGACCGCTGCCAAGCCCACGGCAGCGAAGCCTGCTGCTGCCAAGCCCGTCGCGACCGGCAAGCCGGCCACAGCACCCGTGCGGCAGACCGGCTCCGTCAACCCGGCGCCATCGCTTCAACCAGCCACGCGCCAGCACGCCGTCGCTCCGCCGGCGGCGAAGAAGCCACCGGTCCGCGCCGCGATCGCCGCCACCAGTTCGACCTCGCAAGCCGATGCCCAGACGCTGGAGAATGTCATCGAGCTCGTCCGCAAGGGCAAAAGCAGCGAAGCGGGTCAGGTGGTGCAGACCATCGGCGATCCCGTCGCGCGCAAACTCGGCGAATGGATTTATCTGCGCAGCGAAAACAACGGTGCGTCGGTCGAGCGCTACCGTGCGTTCTTCACGGCCAATGCAAGTTGGCCATCGCAGACCTTCCTGCGTCGCCGCAGCGAAGCCGCCTTGTGGGACGATCGGCGCGACGACAGCACGGTCCAGTCCTATTTCGAAGACCAGAAGCCGATCTCCGCCAAGGGGAAGTTTGCGCTGGCCAAATCGTTGCTGGCACGCGGCGATCGCGCCACTGCCGAACGGCTCGTGCGCGATGCCTGGCGCAACGATCCGATCTCCGGCGACACCGAGAACATGGCGATCGACATGTTCGGCGCCTTGATCACGCCCGGCGATCACAAGGCACGCATGGACATGCTGCTCTATGGCAGCGACGGCGATCCCGGCATGCGCTCGGCCAAGCGCCTCGGCGGCGCACAGATCGCACTCGCGCGCGCCCGCATCGCCGTCACCAAGAAAGCGCCGAACGCGAAAGCGCTGCTCGATGCGGTGCCGTCGGAACTACACAGCGATCCCGGCTACCTGTTCAGCCGCATTCAGCAGCTGCGGCGCGAAGACCGTTTCACCGAAGCCGCACGCCTGATGTCGGCCGTGCCGAAAGATATCAGCCGGCTGCACAATCTCGATGAATGGTGGATCGAGCGTCGCCTGCTGTCGCGAAAACTGCTCGATGTCGGCGAACACCGCGCGGCCTATGTGGTCGCGCGCGATGCAGCGTTGCCGGCACGCGACATCTACAAGACCGAGCAGGAATTCACCGCGGGCTGGATCGCGCTGCGCTTCCTGAAGGATCCAGCGACGGCGGCACAGCATTTCGCGCGCATCGGTGTCGGCAGCGTCAACCCGACGGCGCTGGCCCGCGCCGGTTACTGGCAGGGTCGTGCCGCAGAAGCCGCCGGCCGCTCGCAGGAGGCGCGGGCCGCCTATACGCGCGCAGCCGAGCAATCGACCAGCTATTATGGCCAGCTCGCCCGCGCCAAACTCGGCCTGCCGCAACTCGATCTCAGCGGCGCACTGACGTCCCGCGCCCGCGGTCTCGATCGGCTGGAAATCGTGCGCGCGGTGCAGTTGCTGTACGCGATCGACGAGAAAGAGATCGCCATCCCCATCCTGGCCGACGTCGGCGAGAACGGCGATCCGGAAGCGGTGCTCGGCCTCAGCGAACTGGCGCAGCAGAACAAGGATGCCCGTGGCACGTTGCTGGTCGGCAAGGCCGCGCTCAATCGCGGCCTGCCGTTCGATCATTACGCCTATCCGACCAATGGTATCCCGAGCTATCGGCCAGTCGGTCCCGAAGTCGAGCCCGCCATCGTCTATGCGATCGCGCGGCAGGAAAGCGCGTTCAACCCAGCCGTGGTATCACCGGCGCAGGCCTATGGCCTGATGCAGGTGACGCCGGGCGCTGCGCAATATGTCGCCAAGCGCCATGGCGCCACCTACGATCTCGCGCGGTTGAAGAACGACTCGACCTATAATGCCTCGCTCGGCGCTGCCGAACTCGGCGGGTTGCTGGAAGACTATCGCGGCTCCTACATCATGACTTTCGCGGGCTACAATGCAGGCCGCGGCAGCGTGCGCAAATGGATCGAGCGCTACGGCGATCCGCGCGATCCCAATGTGGACGCGGTGGATTGGGTGGAGTCGATTCCGTTCGCAGAGACGCGCAACTACGTCCAGCGCATCATGGAAAACCTGCAGGTCTATCGCGCCCGCTTCGGCGGCAGCCACAAACTGCAGATCGATGCCGACCTGCATCGCGGCCGTGGCAGCAGCGTCGAATAATCGCTCAATCACCCGCTGTCTGTAGGGTGTGCAAAGGCGCCGTTGCGCCGTGCCCACCGCTTCCAAACACGCGTCACGCTGAGCAAGCGTCGCTGTCCCCCCCTCTCGCCTCTCGATCC
>JAPLPC010000062.1:5524-10302 GCA_026400425.1 Hyphomicrobiales bacterium
GTCGTCAGATATCGATCGCCGTGAGGCGTTCGCTATTAGAAAGAGCGCAGGATCTGAACCGAACCATTGTAGAGGTTCTGGTTCTGAACAGCATAGGTACCGGTCGGACGGCCGCTCACTGCAAGACCAGTCAGCGAGCCATCCAGCTTCTGCTCGAGACGGCTATAGGTGAACTCGGCCGACAGAGTCAGGTTCTTGACCGGGGTCCAGGCGGTACGGCTACCGATCTGGGCAATGGCGAAGTCGAAGTTGTTGGTCGAGCCGACAAGCGTACCGTTGTTCGAGCCAAGCGTACGGCCCGGTGCGAATGCGGCGGCGAGCAGTGCGTTGCCACTATCACCATACGAGATGGCGCTGTAGCTGCCGAACAGCGACGTGCGCCACGCCGGGTTCCAGTAGTGCTCGTAGAAGCCGACGACCGACCAAGCTTCGCTCTGCTGGATCTGACCGCCATTGGTGTACACGCCATCGAGCACGTAACCGAAAGCGATCGAGTTGGCGTCAGCCTTGGCAAACCGGCCGCCGCCCGAGGTGTCGGTGGTGCCGCCCGTGAAAGCGTACTTGGCAGCGCCCTTGGCGTAGGTAGCGTTGAACTTCAGGCTGTCGCCAGCGCCCGTCGGCAAGTTCTTGAACTCGATGGCGCCGTTGACCGCGAAGCCGTAGGAGTCATCCGCGTGAGCGCCTGCAGCGCCAGCAGCGTTCGAGTAGAAGGTCGGCGTGATCGTGTGCATCGCAGCACCGAAGTGCAGCGAACCCCAGGCCTGATCGAGGCGCAGATTGCCGACCACGTCCGGAATGTGGTTGCCACCGTAGGAGTTGCCGGTGAAGGTGTTCGACGACACGCCGTAAGTACCGGACGTGTTGGAACCGAACGGACCAACGAGAGCAACGCTGTTGTTATAGAGACCGGCGTTACGATAGGGCGACGCGTTTTCGAGCGCGATGGTGCCCGACACGCCGTTACCGAACGAAGCGGTGTAGGCGATCTGCGGCAGACCGGTGGTGTTGTTCGGGCCGGCGAGGAAGCCCGACGAGATGGTTGGCTTCGACAGAGCCCACTGCGGATCGAACTGCGAGACGGCCTTGCCGAAGGTGAAGCCGGCGAACTGGATGAAGGCGTAGTCGACTTCGGTGAAGCCGCCAGCGATCGATTCACGGTTCTGCGAGAAGTCGAACTGGATGTTCGCATAAGTACGAACGACGCCGTATTCGGTCGCGGTGCGGGTATCGGTGGTCAGGTTGATACGTTCGCGAGTCAGGAAATAGTCCTGCGTGTACGCGCCCGAACCACCAGCGCCACCCTGCCAGAACGGGGTGTCGTAAGCGTTCGCGTTGAACGAGGTGTCGATACGGATCGCGCCGCCGATCTTGATGCAGGTATCGCTGCCCGGGATGTAGTAGAAACCGGCGCCGTAGAGAGAGCACACCTTCACGTATTCGACCGCTTTGGCCTTGACGGGAAGATCGGCTGCCTGAGCGCCACCCACAGCGAGGATGCCCGCTGCGGAGCCCAGGATAAGGCCCTTAATCGTCTTCATGTAACCTCCAAGTTGCTAAAGGGAAGGTTCCGTCACGGGGTGAAACACCCTGAAGACAAGTTCCTCGATCCCTGACAACCCGTGCCGAGATTCCTGTCGAAGCCACATGCCCGCGGCTCCAACCATCATCGGTACGGGACGACCTCGGGATGCCCCCCTCCGTCGCTCGGGGAACATCTCCCAAGGCTCGCTGCTCCGCAACAATGAACGCCTCGAAACCGCCCCGCTTTCGCCATTTGCCGACAGGTGTTGCCCAAATCACACGGGCGCGTGAGCGCCCGACAGCGCCAACTCATTGAAGCATATAAGAAATTCAAATTTTCAAAAACATGTCACAAAACTCGCCCGCCGCGTGCAGCACAGCTTTGTTCCCGCAAACACCTCTGGTAGAGCGAAGCCGGACCGAATCATCGTCTCCAAAGCCCGCCACGCCGAACAGCTTCGTGGCTTGATTGCGCGCCAGAATGCCCGCGACGCCGTGGCTTCACAGCCGTGATGGCCGCTCTGATGCGAAATTTGTCTGCACAGCGCGACAAGGTGCGATCTGCCGCTTGCGGCTCACCGCCCGGTCGGGCATATGCAGCCATGATGGAGCTGTGGCCGAGTGGCTGAAGGCACCGCTTTGCTAAAGCGGCATACCTGTTAAAGGGTATCGAGGGTTCGAATCCCTCCGGCTCCGCCAGTTAACGAAATGTTAACGCACTAAACCCTTGATTTCATTGGGTTTTCTCTTGTTTGCACTCAAACGATCCCAGCAAAAAACCTATTTTCGACCTATTGTCATCGCTGATTTTCCAACGAAATCAATGCGTTGTAACGAGCGCCAATAATAGGTTTTGCAAAGCCTTCGACGGAGCAAGTCTCCGCCGCACTCGCACGATCTGTTCTAGGAATTTAATCGTTGACGGGCGGGATTTCTGTGGGCATTGCCGCAGTCATTGGAATAGCCACGCAGCGGGGACGTCGCTGTGATTTTTGGGGTGTATGACCGTTGAAATCCTTGTCGGCGATTGCCGGGATATGTTGGCAACTCTGCCCGACAATTCCGTCCACTGCGTCGTAACCTCACCGCCCTACTTCGGCCTGCGCGACTATGGGCACGACGGGCAGATCGGACTCGAGCCGACGCCGGACGAATTCGTTGCTGCGATGGTCGCGGTCTTTCGTGACGTGCTGCGCGTGCTACGCGACGACGGTACGCTCTGGCTTAATCTCGGCGATAGCTATTGCAGCACTGACAAGTGGGGCGGTGGAAGAAACGGCAACACTGGAAAGAACACGATAGCTAAGGATGGCAGCGTGCCGTCGTGGGCCTGTCGCGCGAAGCGGCCCAAAATGGACGGCTTCAAGCCGAAGGATCGCCTCATGATTCCAGCGCGCGCAGCCATCGCGTTGCAGGAGGATGGTTGGTGGCTGCGCGATGAGATCGTATGGCACAAGCCAAACGCTATGCCTTCAAGCGTCAACGACCGCACCACTCCGGCACATGAGATGCTTTACCTGCTCACGAAGTCGGCTCGGTATCACTTCGACCATGAGGCTATCAAAGAGCCTGCCGTCAGCGATCATCCATCTGGTAACGGCTTCAAACGACCGGCAAGACTTTCCTATGGCGGCCGAGGTAACGACGATCACTGGAATGACATAGGCGGCAAGCGCAACCGCCGCTCGGTCTGGACCGTCACGACCAAGCCTTTCAAGGGTGCGCACTTCGCGACGTTCCCGCCCGACCTGATCGAGCCCTGCATCCTGGCCGGCTGTCCGGCCGGCGGCACCGTCCTCGACCCGTTTGGCGGCGCCGGCACGAAGGGCCTTGTCGCGCAAGCGCATGGCCGAAACGCCATCCTCTGCGAGCTCAACCCCGAATATGCGGAGATGGCCCGCAACCGGATCGACAGCGCTGTAGCGACGCCGTTGCAGCGGAAGGCGAAGGCATTGAAGCGAAAAAAGCCGGCTGGCGATCTACAAACCGGACTGTTCTGCTAAGTTTCAGAGGTTGCGGCAGGCCTCGCGGGCTCCGCTACGCTCGCCGTATGTGTCGCGGATTTCCGCGTGATCACCTTTTCAGCCATCTCTTTGACCTGTTCCGCGAAGGCTGGCACCGTCTTCACTGCTTGCTTCACTACGTCAGAGTTCATCATCTCTTGCCACGGACTGCCGTGGCTTTCGGTCTCAACAAGCCGGAGCGGCTGCTCATCGAGCCGCGCCAATGCGGATGCTAGCAGCTTCACTTCCAAGTCCTCATCCACCCGGGCGGCTTCGCGTCTATACCCTTCGTAGGCGCGAGAGACGGCGGCTTTGAAGGCGTAATCCTCCGACATCTTAAACCGTTGGCCAATCTGTTTCGTGGACAACCAGGCAAACCAAATTGGAGCGCCGATCGACAGTAGGGATATGAGCAAATTCGGATAGAGGATGGCGGGCGCTTGGTTCGGTTCTTTTAGCAGGTCAGCCAACGTCTGCAGGCGATGCGCGCCGAATACGCCGCCAGCTAGCAGTGCGACGATAAGTCCGCCAACCCAAATCCACATCGACTTCGACAAGGAGTGCGACCGCTCTTGAAATGCTAAAGCCAGGCCCACGCTTGTCGCGGCGGAATAGGCCGTCTGGCATCGTTCGAGCACGGCCCTCGCCTCTTCGGCGCTCGCGCTCAACTCTATTTCAATTTCGGCGATACGGTCGCGCGTGTCGATAACTCGAGCCCGGTTGGTTGCGACCTCATCGGCGATCCCTCTTATATCCTTTTGAGCCTCAGCCAGTGACTCAAGGTCAGTCGGAAGTCGGTCGGCGGTGCTGTATGCACTTTCGATCGTTTCAACCATGTCTGCAAGCGACGCAGTTCGAGGTTGGAGCGCGTCGATCCGTGCTTCCAGCGATCGAAGATCCTTCAAAAGCTTGCGCGTTTTTAGGATTGCCTCTCGCGCGCTCTCTCGGGTCAATACCGGGTCCAAGGCTCGCCTCAGGCCTTCCAATGTTAAAAGGTAAGACGGTACGCCCTGAGCAGCACTGCCCCATATATTTTGAATAACGTGCGTCTGCAGATACTGAAGGCGACGAACGTAATCGACTAGGATGGGCTCGTGGTCACCAACGTCGTCTGCGCCGTATTGGTCGATTAGATCGCTAATGGATTGCGCCGCTTCAGCGAGTTCCGCCCGCGTCAGCCCCGGGAAAGTCCATTGACCTTGCGCAATCCCGAAAGGCTCATCGCTCGGGATTGACGACATTATCAGCGGGACG
>JAPLPC010000609.1 GCA_026400425.1 Hyphomicrobiales bacterium
TACGCATTCCGGATTACCGGCGGGGCCGTTGATGACCTGGGTCGCTTCGACGAATTCGTCGGCGCGCTTCTGACCTTCGCGCGCGATTTCAGCAGGGGTCGGGCCACCGATCGCGGCCTTTTGCTCCTGGCCGAGCACAGTGCTGACCGGTGCGACGACGGCACCAGCACCAAGCAGAACGGCAATCGCTGGCGTGACCAGACGACGCAGCACGAGAGATTGGAACCCGAACACCCGTCGACTCATAAAGTCCCCGATAAGTTGGCAGTGAGCCATCTGGCATTTGCCAGATGCCGTGCAAATGGGTCCCCATTGCGGCGAAGACCTTAGGTGAATCCCATGACGGACATTTTCGATTTTGTCCAGAACGTCCGAAGTTTGTCTCATTTTCATGGCGGAGCATGGACAGTCGCCGGTCACGTGTTGCGGATCCAGTTGTAGACACTGGCTGCGGACTTGGCAGATCGGCGGCAACGGGCTAATCGACGGACGTCTTTTGGAGGACGGAACCCATTTCCTACCGCACGCCGCTGGCGCTTCTCCTTATCTCACTCGGTACGATCGCAGCGACATGGTTGTGGCTCGCCATGCCGGTCTCGCTCGTGCGCGCACCCATCGATCCCGCCGCCAAGCTGGAATGCGTGTCCTATGCCCCGTTCCGCGGCGAGCAGACACCGCTGAATTCGACCGCGATCATTCCGGCGGAGCAGATCGCCGCGGATATGGCGCAGCTCGCACAGATCTCGAAATGCGTGCGCACCTATTCGATCGACAACGGGTTGGACCAGGTTCCGGAACTGGCCGCCAAAGCTGGCCTCAAGGTGCTGCAGGGGGTCTGGCTTGGTAGCAACCGGTTGAAGAACCTCGCCCAGATCGCGGGCGTGGTCGATCTGACCAAGCGTTTCCCGGGAGTCATCTCCGGCGTCGTGGTCGGCAATGAGGTGCTGCTGCGCGGTGAAATGACCGCGGCTGACCTGGTCGGCAATATCCGTTCGGTGAAGGCGCAGGTCGGCAACATGCCCGTGACCTATGCCGATGTCTGGGAATTCTGGCTGAAGAATCGCGAGCTCTATGACGCCGTCGATTTCGTCACCATCCACATTCTGCCTTACTGGGAAGACATCCCGATTCGCGCCAAGAACGCGGCGTCGCATGTGGACTCGATCCGCAAGCGGGTTGCCGTGGCGTTTCCGGGCAAGGAGATCCTGATCGGCGAGACGGGTTGGCCGAGCGCCGGCCGCATGCGCGATGGTGCGCTGCCGTCGCGTGACAATCAGGCTCAGGTGGTGTCGGACATCCTTGATCTCGCCAAGCGCGAAGGCTTTCGCGTCAATCTGATCGAGGCCTATGACCAGCCTTGGAAGCGCGACCTCGAAGGCACCGTAGGCGGTTATTGGGGTCTCTACGATGCCGATGCACGCGCGCTGAAATATCCGGCTGGCGTGCCGATCAGCAACTATCCCGCCTGGAAGCTGCATATGGGCCTGGGCATGGGCCTCAGCGTCCTGGTGTTCCTGACGGGCATGCTGACCCTGCGCCGCAAACCATGGACGCCGCGGTTCTCGGCCTGGCTGACTGTTGCGGTCTCGGCGACCTTTGCCGGTGCCTTGCTGGGCGTCGCGATCGATAAGCTGCTCTACGAAAGCTACAGCGTCGGCCGCTGGGTTCAGTGGGGGGCTCTGCTGGCTGCCGGGACTCTGGCACCGTTGCTCTGCGCCCATGCGACTATGGCGGGTCGTTCGCTGCCGACCTTCCTGGAACTGCTGGGGCCCCGCCCATACCAGGATCGCAGCCTTGCGTCGGTTCTGCTCGGACTGACGTTAATCGTGACGGCGCTGATCGCGGCGCAAACCGCGCTCGGCTTTGTGTTCGATCCGCGCTACCGGGATTTTCCGTTTGCAGCTTTGACCATGGCAGTGGTGCCGTTCGCCGGCCTGATGACGGTCAATCGGCGCGCCGAAGGCGTACGCCCGATCGCCGAAGCCACCTTCGCAGGGCTGCTGCTGGCTTCGCTGATCTTCATCGGCTTCAACGAGGGGCCGGATAACTGGCAGTCATTATGGACCTGCGCGATCTACCTGCTGTTCGCCATCACGCTGTGGCGGGCGCGGGCCGCGCAAAACCCAGGATAAGCAGGCCGATTGCGATCCCCGACAGGGCGATGTTGTAGAGCACGATGCCAAATCCGGCGGCGATGACGGCGCCGGTAATCAGCACGATCGACGGCCGCAGCAGATTGAGCACGGCGATGACGATCGCAGCGGTGCCGAACACCGAATTCTTGAACAGATAGGTCGCCACCAGCCGGCTCTTACACAGCGTGGTCTGCAGGCCCGCATCGCAGGCAAGCGCCACGGTGGACATCTCGATGGCCAGGTAGCGCAGGTAAATGGCGTAGCCGACGGCGGCAAAACCGACGACGAGCAACCACTGGACTTCATAGGGGCTGAGGCGGAACGGATTTTTTTTCATGGTTCTGACTATGCTGCGGTTCGAGGTCGCGGACAAGCCGGTCCCGCTCACGCGATGAAGTGACGCAGAGATTGGTTTAACTGCTGGCGGTAAGTAGCTCCAGTATAAACAATTACTGGCGACCAAAACCCAGCAGTCTCGATAGCGTTGCTGGTTGCTTGGGTGGTTCCGCTGGCGCGTCCTCGACCAGACGCGGTGGTGGTTGTTCCGAACGCTGTTCTGGCATCGGGGAAGGTACGGGTTCCGGCTTCGGCGCTGCCCGTTTCTGCGCAGGTCGCGGTGGTTTGGGAGCGGGCTGCACGGCAGTGGACGATTGCACGACGGGCGCGGCTTCGTTTTTCAGCGCGAGGCGTTGGCCTTCAAACACGGACGTCACGCAGGCGCGCTTGCTTTCGATCATGGCCGCGCAGATGCGCGCGGCTGCTGCGGCGTCTACGAGCGGTCCTGCGACCAAGCGGAGTTGCATACCGAGACCGCTGTTGCGTTCGTGCAGCACGATGATCGGGCGCAGCCCGCTCAATGCGGGCAGGCGCGAGAGGCCTCGCCAGATTGCGCGCAGGCCATCGATAGAGTTGGCGGTGCCGATATCGACGCCGAATTCGGTGCGCGGCACCGGCGCCGTCGCCTCGATCGGTGCCGGGGCGATCGCAACCGTTGCCACAGGCGGCAAAGGTTCGATGGCCTGAACCACGTCCGGCTTCGGAACCGGAGCCGCAACGGCCACGAGCACTTCCGCTGCTGCGTCGTCGGGCTTGGCCGGCACAGGTTCAGTCGCCGCCATCACTGCGCCGTCAAATGATGCCTTATCGGATGTTTTGTCGGATGCCCTGTCAGATGCTCTGCCATCGATCGGTTTGGGCGTAAAATCAGGTGGCGCCGCGGTCGGCTGCCGTTCCGTTATTGGCAATGAGACGAGCGCTGCCTGAGTCGCGGGGGCTGCGATCTGCGGCGCGGGTTGCGCAGGCGGGACGCTGGGCAGGGGTTGCCTGGCAAAGATCGAGCCTGTCGCCGACTCCAGATCCTTTTCGACCAATGCTTCTAGCCCTTTATCTTCA
>JAPLPC010000293.1 GCA_026400425.1 Hyphomicrobiales bacterium
GACGATATGTATGAACACCTCGTCTATGACGATTTCGAATTCACCACCGTCGCCCAGATCGAACCGAAGCTGTACGATCGCACGCTGACGGTGAATGGCGTGTCCAAAGCCTACTGCATGACCGGCTGGCGCATCGGCTATGCCGGCGGCCCGGCAAACCTGATCAAGGCGATGTCGACGATCCAGTCGCAATCGACCTCGAACCCGTCGTCGATCGCACAGTGGGCGGCCGTCGAGGCGCTCAACGGTCCGCAGGATTTCATTGCCAAGAACAATGCGGTGTTCAAGGAGCGCCGCGATCTGGTCGTGGCGATGTTGAACCAGGCTTCGGGCATCGAATGCCCGCGCCCGGAAGGCGCGTTCTATGTGTACCCGTCCTGTGCGGGCACGATCGGAAAGACAGCGCCATCGGGCAAGGTCATCGCCAATGACGAAGACTTCGTGACCGAACTGCTGGAGACCGAAGGCGTTGCAGTCGTTCAGGGATCTGCTTTCGGCCTGGGTCCGGCTTTCCGCATCTCTTACGCGACCAAGACGTCAGACCTCGAAGATGCCTGCAATCGCATCCAGCGTTTCTGTGGAAATCTGCGGTAACTATAAATGCTTTGAAACTTTTGACGGTTTCGGGGCTTTATTCGGAAAGCGCCATGTTTTCGACACGGCGCATCCTTCTTGTTCCCCGCACGATCAAAACCCAACGTGGAGTTAATACTATGCGTCTTTCCAAGATGTTCGGCCTCTCGGCAGTGGCTCTTGCTGCGTCGGTTGTGACCGCGAATGCCCAGCAGCCGGGCCGCGTCCAGGTGGGCGTGCTCGAGTGCCGTGGCGGCCAGAACGTCGGTTATGT
Organism: Hyphomicrobiales bacterium; assembly: GCA_026400425.1. Classification (GTDB taxonomy): domain Bacteria; phylum Pseudomonadota; class Alphaproteobacteria; order Rhizobiales; family Xanthobacteraceae; genus Tardiphaga. The sequence goes on from JAPLPC010000293.1 coordinate 848, forward strand.
GCTCGGCTCGAACGCCCAGCTCAACTGCGTATTCCAGAGCGCCGGCGGCCGTGCCGAAGGTTACGTTGCCAATCTTCGCCGTTTCGGCCTCGATCTCGGCTTCACCGAGAACACCACGGTGCAGTGGGCGATCTACGCTCCGACCACCCGCGTCCCGCGCGGCGGTCTCGCCGGCAGCTACAGCGGCGTTGGCACCAATGCGTCGGTGGGCGTCGGCTTCGGCGGTAACTTCATCGTCGGCGGCCCGAACAACTCCTACGGCCTGCAGCCGATCTCGGTGCAGGGCCAGACCGGCTTGAACGTTGCCAGCGGCATCGTGCAGCTCGATCTGCAGCCGGCCGCCCCGATGGGTCGCTCCAAGAAGCATCGCCGTCATTACCGCTAAGCGGTCGCACCAGGCGAACGGTTAACCTTGAAAAGGGTCCGCGCAAGCGGGCCCTTTTTTGTTTTGAACGGTCTTCTTGTGCCGTAGCGCATGCGCGTGCTGTCATTGAGATGTGCCATTGGCTATGGATAGTCTCGCTATCCAGCTTCCGTTCATCACCCGGAGACGTCCCGATGACCCGCCTGACTAGACTTCTTCTCGGCGTTGCCGCCGCAGCCAGCCTCACTGCGTCGCAGGCACAATCGCAGCAGGGCGTTCAGCTCGGCGTCTTGAACTGTCGTGGCGGCGCCAGTGTCGGTTTCGTGGTCGGTTCGGTGACCAATCTCGGCTGCGTGCTGACGGGCACGGGGCGCCGGGATCAGCCTTACGTGGCAACGATCCGTAAAGTGGGTCTCGATCTCGGCATCACCGAGGAAACAGCTTTGTCATGGGCGGTGTTCGCGCCCGTCAACTACAGCGGCCCCGGTGATATCTCCGGCAATTACGCCGGTGCGCAGAGCAGCGCGTCCATCGGTGTCGGTGTGGGCGCCAACGTTCTCGTCGGCGGATCCCAGAATTCGATCGCATTGCAGCCATTGAGCTTGCAGGGATCGGTCGGATTGAACGTCGCCGCCGGCCTGCAGAGCCTGGAGCTTCGCCCCGGACGATAGCCTTCCTCTGGCACATTGCTGCGACCGCCTCGCAGCAATGGTGGCGACGGCACATCGATTTGATTTATGTCAAATCGAGACTGAGTGACCGTCGCTATGCTCACATCGAGCATAATGGGGCCTATTGATGCTGAAGCAGCCGACGCAAAGACAGCCGACCTTTGCCGAACTGTTCACGCCCAAGCTCGTCACAGTCCTGCGCGAAGGCTACAAGCGCGCCGATCTCCGCGCCGACATCGTTGCCGGGCTGACCGTGGCCATCGTCGCGCTGCCGCTGTCGATGGCCATCGCGATCGCCTCGGGGACGTCGCCGGATCGCGGGCTGGTCACAGCGGTCATCGGCGGTTTTCTGGTATCGGCGCTCGGCGGCAGCCGTTTCCAGATCGGGGGACCGGCCGGCGCGTTCATCGTTTTGGTGGCTGCCACGGTGGAGCGGCACGGTATCGAGGGCCTGATCCTCGCAACCCTGATGTCCGGCGTCATTCTGATGGTGGCAGGCTTCCTGCGGTTCGGGACCTATATCAAATTCATCCCCTATCCGGTGACGGTCGGGTTCACGGCCGGCATTGCCGTCATCATCTTCGCCAGCCAGATCAAGGATCTGCTGGGACTGGTGTTGCCCGCCAAGGAGCCGGGTGAGCTGCTGCCGAAGCTGCATGCGCTGGGCCTTGCCTTGCCAACCATCAATGTCGCGGCCGTGGGCATCACGCTGGCGAGCTTGGCCATCATCCTGGTGCTGCGCAGGGTGCGGCCGTCCTGGCCGGGCATCCTGATCGCCGTCGTCGTCAGTGCCATCGCGGTTGCAGCCCTGCGCCTGCCGGTCGAGACAATCGGGACGCGGTTCGGCGGCATCCCGCAGTCGTTTCCGCTGCCATCCTGGCCGACTATGTCGCCCGGCCTGGCATTGGCGGTGCTGCCCGACGCCATCGCATTTGCGCTGCTGGGCGCCATCGAGTCGCTGTTGTCGGCCGTGGTCGCCGACGGCATGACGGGGCGGCGGCATCGATCGAATTGCGAACTGGTCGCACAGGGCGCGGCCAATATCGGCACCGCCATGTTCGGCGGCATCTGTGTCACCGGCACCATCGCACGCACCGCCACCAATGTACGCTCCGGTGCCCATGGCCCGATCTCGGGGATGCTGCATTCGGTGTTTCTGCTGGCCTTCATCCTGATCGCTGCGCCGTTGGCGAGCTACATTCCCCTGGCATCGCTGGCGGCCGTGCTGGCCATCGTGGCCTGGAATATGGCCGAGCGGCATGAATTCGCGACACTACTGAGATCGTCGTGGGGAGATGCGCTGGTGCTGCTGGCGACATTCCTGCTGACCATTTTCCGTGACCTCACCGAAGGCATCCTGGTCGGCTTTGCACTGGGCGCCGTGTTGTTCATCAATCGCATGGCCGAGATCTCGGGAGTCGAGGTCGATGCTCCGCTCGCCGCCGCAGACCGCGCCGATGAGGATCGCGACGTGCCGTTGTCGGCGGCCGGTGCGCGAGATGCGGACGTGGTCGTGTATCGCATCTCGGGCGCCTTCTTTTTCGGTGTCGCATCGACCATCGGGTCGGTGCTCGACGGCATCGCAGCCGCGCATAAGTCGTTCGTGATCGATTTCGCAGCGGTCCCGTTTCTGGATTCAACGGCGGCCAATGCGATCAAGGGTATCGCGGAGAAAGCGCAGCGCCGGGGAGTCCGCATCATTTTGACCGGAACGTCGCAACCGGTACGGCGCGCGCTGCTGACCCATGGTGCGAGGCCGCCGCTGGTGCGCTACCGCAGTGACATTGCAGCCGCCCTCGCAGAAATCCGGGAGCGTCGCAGCGCCGACGAATCCAAAGATCCTGCCAGCGCCGACCTCATCGATGGTTTGGGCGGAAGATCATAAGACCGTTCCGGTCCTGCGTGGCAGCATCGAGACGGTGGCGGCGCTGCAGCTCTTTCTGCTCGCAACATCATAGGACTTGCGGCGTGCCACAAGTCTGGCCGATCATGAACGGCTCCTTGCCTGATTCCCCTGCTACCACCGCTTCCAGTTGAAGCGAAGGACCGATGATGCCGAACGAGACCACGCCCCGCGCCGCATGCTTGATCGGCTGGCCTGCAGCGCATTCGCGGTCGCCGCTGATTCACCATCACTGGCTGCGCAGCATGGGCATCGCTGGCGGTTACAGCATCGAAGCGGTGCCGCCGGAGGGCGTCGCCGAATTCGTGATGAACCTGTCGAAGCACGGTTATATCGGCGCCAACATCACAATTCCGCACAAGGAGCGCGTGCTTAAGCTCACGGCGCCGGACCGCCGTGCGCGGGCCGTCGGCGCCGCCAACACGCTCTGGTACGATCACGGCACACTGCGTGCGACCAATACCGACGTCGAAGGGTTCATCGACAATCTCGATCACTGCGCGCCTGAATGGGATCAGGCCGACGATGCGCTCGTGCTCGGCGCCGGCGGCTCGTCGCGTGCCGTGGTGTTCGGTCTGCTGGAACGCGGCGTCAAACGAGTCTTCGTGGCCAATCGGAGCCTCGAGCGCGCGCAGGAGCTCAGAAAACTGTTCGGCGATCGGGTCATTCCCATCGCGTGGGATGCAGCTGCGAGCAAGCTGCCGCAGGTATCGCTGCTGGTGAACACGACGTCGCTCGGCATGGCGAAGCAGCCGGAACTGGTGATCAACCTCGATCTGCTGCCCGACACCGCCGTCGTGGCCGATCTCGTTTACGTGCCGCTGGAAACGCCATTGCTCGCTGCCGCGCGCGCACGGCATTTGCGCACGGCCGATGGTCTCGGCATGTTGCTGTGCCAGGCGGTGCGCGGGTTTGAACTGTGGTTCGGCCAGCGGCCGGAAGTGACGCCGGAACTGCGTGCAGAGGTCGAAGCCGATCTGATGGCGGCAACGCCGGCACCGGCGTCTCACAGTGACGTGAGTGCGGAATAGCGCTTTGGCAACAGGGTTTCCATTTGAGGCTGGGTAAGCACTCAAGGAAACTGCATATGGTTCAAATTCTTTCGACGTCGGCTCGCATCATGGTGGGCGCAGCGCTTGCCGTGTGTCTGGCAATCACTACTGCCGAGGCACAACAGCCGCAGCCGCTGCGCATTCGCGGCGTCATCGAGAATGTCGATGGTCCGCTGCTGACCATCAAGGCGCGCGACGGTGCCGAGCGCAAGGTGCGCATGACCGACAACGTCACCGTGACCGGCATCACCAAGGCGGCACTCACGGACATCAAGAGCGGCGATTACATCGGCGTCACCGGGATGCCGCAGGCCGATGGGACCCAGAAGGCGATCGCGATCCACATTTTTCCGGAAGCCATGCGCGGCACCGGGGAGGGCACCCGCCCGTGGGACCTCAAGCCGAACAGCAGCATGACCAATGCCACCGTCGATCAAAAGGTCGCGGCCAAGGACGGCGAGACGCTGACGGTGAAGTACAAGGATGGCGAGAAGAAAGTGATCGTTGCGCCGGACACGCCGATCGTCACCTTCGTGCCCGGCAACAAAGCCGAATTGAAGCCGGGAGCGCAGGTGATCATCATGGGCGCGGACAAGAAGCCCGATGGCACCTTCGAGGCCGCACGCGTCAATGTCGGGCGTGACGGACTGACGCCGCCGATGTGAGCGATGCGGAATGCCCGGCTTCGGCCGGGCATTCCGTCTTCGAGTCTCTCAGCCTATCGGCCGTTATCGCACCAGCACGTGCTCGTCGATCGCGGCGATGCTGCTCTTGCCGCAAAGTCCCATCGTCACGCTGAGTTCATTGCGCAGGATATCCAGCGCCTTGGTGACGCCGGGGCCACCATAGGCCCCGAGACCATACACATAGGCGCGGCCGATCATGCACGATTTGGCCCCGAGCGCGAGCGCGCGCATCACGTCCTGGCCCGAGCGGATGCCGGAGTCGAACATCACTTCGATCTCGGAGCCGACGGCATCGACGATCCCCGGCAGCACCGAGATCGATGACGGTGCACCGTCGAGCTGGCGGCCGCCGTGGTTCGACACCACCATCGCCTGCGCGCCGACCTTCACGGCTTCGCGTGCATCATCGATGTCGTGGATACCCTTGATGACGATCTTGCCCGGCCAGATGCTGCGGATCCAGTCGAGATCCTTCCAGTTCAGCGTCGCATCGAACTGCTGGGCGGTCCATTGTGAAACGGATTCCAGATCGTCGGTGTTTTTGACGAAGCCGGCAATATTGCCGAAGTTGCGGCGCTTGGCCTGCAGCGTACGCATCAACCACGCGGGATGACTGACAAAGTCGATCATGTTCTTGAGATTGTAGATCTGCGGCGGCACCGACAGACCGTTCTTGATGTCCTGATGGCGCTGGCCGATGACCTGCAGATCGACCGTGAGCACCAAAGCGCTGCATTTCGCCTTGATGGCGCGCTCGATCAGCTCCTTGATGAAACCGCGATCCTTCATGACATAGAGCTGAAACCAGAACGGCTTCTCCACACTCGCGGCGAGGTCCTCGATCGAATTGATCGACATAGTGGAGAGCGTGTAGGGGATGCCGAACGCCTGCGCGGCGCGGCAGGCGTGAATTTCGCCGTCGCCATACTGCATGCCCGTTGAGCCGACCGGCGCGCAGATCAGCGGCATCGTTGCCTTTTCGCCGAGGATCGTGGTCGAGGTGTCGCGATTGGCGATATCGACCAGGATGCGCTGACGGAATTTCAGCTTCTGCAGGTCTTCGGTGTTGGCGCGAAACGTATCTTCGCTATAGGAGCCGTGATCGACGTAATCGAAGAAGGCCTTTGGCACGTTGCGCTTGTGTTCGAGACGAAGGTCTTCGATGCAGGTGATATGCTTCATGAAGGCTCCCAGCCGACTTATCGTTGCTTGATTGGATCGTCATCTAGCATGGTTGGCGGTGCCGCCACATCTGTCTTGTCATCATCATGTCGTCGAAAGCAGAGGGAAAACCCATGACCAGCTCGAAATCGCATGATGCCGGCAAAGGGCGTGAGAAGGCGCAAGACAGGGCGGATGACAAGGCTGCGGCCGATTCCGAAAAGCGGCAGCTCGACGCGGCGCTCGAGGAGGGACTGGAAGAAACATTTCCTGGTTCCGATCCGGTCAGCGTCACCCAGCCGGCCCATTCCACAGCCGATCACCACATCAAGCGGCGGGATTGAGCCGCGGGTTCCGGCAGAGAACGACGCGTCGGCTCGAAATACCAAAGTGATTTCAGATTGTTAGGCGATGAGCAGCAGTTATCCCCTCAGTAATGATTCATCATATTTTTTGAAGAGAATTTAGCCGCCACCCCTCTATAACACCGTCACATATGGGGCGATCACGCGCAGGCGGGTCGCCGACATGGGTTGAGCGGCCGCGACGGGCGGTCGTGACGGGGGATACCATGAGCCGCAAATATTTCGGGACCGATGGCATTCGTGGACGTGCCAATGGCTTGATCACGCCGGAACTGGCACTCAAAGTCGGTCAGGCCGCCGGTCTCGTGTTCCAGCGCGGCGACCACCGTCACCGCGTGGTGATCGGCAAGGACACGCGGCTATCCGGCTACATGATCGAGAACGCCATGGTGGCCGGTTTCACGTCGGTCGGCATGGACGTGCTGCTGGTCGGCCCGATGCCGACGCCGGCGGTGGCGATGATCACCAAATCCATGCGCGCCGATCTCGGCGTCATGATTTCCGCATCGCACAATCTGTTCGAGGACAACGGCATCAAACTGTTCGGCCCGCTCGGCTTCAAGCTGTCGGACGAGGTCGAGAAGCAGATCGAGGAATTGCTCGACGAAAATCTCGATCGCAAGCTGTCGCAGAGCGCGAGCCTCGGTCGGGCCCGCCGTATCGACGGCGTGCATGATCGCTACATCGAATTCGCCAAGCGCACGCTGCCGCGCGACATCAGCCTCGAAGGCCTGCGCGTTGTCGTCGATTGCGCTCATGGCGCGGCCTACAAGGTCGTGCCCGAGGCGCTGTGGGAGCTGGGTGCCGACGTCATTTCCATTGGCGTCGAGCCGGATGGCTTCAACATCAACAAGGAATGCGGCTCGACGGCGCCGGAAGCGCTGAGCCGCAAGGTGCGCGAGATGCGCGCCGATATCGGTATCGCCCTCGACGGCGACGCCGATCGCGTCATCATCGTCGATGAGCGCGGTCACGTCGTCGATGGCGACCAGTTGCTCGCCGTCATCGCCCAGAGCTGGAAGGAAGACGGGCGCCTCGCCAAGCCCGGCATCGTGTCCACGGTGATGTCGAATCTCGGTCTCGAACGTTACCTGCACGGCCATGGCATCGAGCTGATCTGTACCGCGGTCGGTGATCGCTACGTGCTCGAGGAGATGATGAAGAACGGCTACAATGTCGGTGGCGAGCCGTCGGGCCATATCATCATGTCGGACTATGCAACC
>JAPLPC010000674.1:0-6260 GCA_026400425.1 Hyphomicrobiales bacterium
TGTCGAACCCCTGTTCCGTATCTGGGACAACCTGACCAAGCAGATGATCGCCGAATTCGACTTCCGCCTGCTCAAGGACGAGACGCCCTATCCGTTCGCCGTGCAATGCGAACAGCACAAGCTCGCCGGCATGGCGATCGAGCGGCTCAAGGCATATCCACATGCCAAGGTTGAATTCTCCGCGCGGGTCGGATCGATCAGCGGGGAGTCGACGCGAACGGACTTCACGTCGGCGCGCAGCGGCGTCGTCAGGGCGTAGCGACGGGCGCGGAGGAAGGACGTCACCTCGCGGTGGCAGGCCGAGCAGAGCGACGTCAGGTCGCCATCGATTTCGCATCCGAAGCGGTCGTAGACGCGATGGTGAGACTCCAGCGTAGCACCGTCGGCTGCGGTCGCCGGGCACAGGCGGCATTCGAAGCGAGCCGCTTCGAATTCGCGAAGCCTGGCCGGATTGGTGCGCCACGCGTTCGATTGAATGTAGTCGGTGTAGGTCATCGCCTCGTTCCCTTTTCGTTGGGAACACCATGCCCCGCCAAGGCGCCGTCGTCAACTTATTCTTCCCAAAACGAGAAGAATAAAGCTTGCTAACCTTAACGATCCCTCCTAGAACAGTCGCATGACAGTCACCACGCCACCTCCCGAGCCCCTCATATGCGCGGCCATGATCCGCGCCGCGCGGGGACTTTTGAATATCTCGCAGACCGAGTTGGGGGAAAACCTGACGCCGAAGGTTTCTCGGCGGACGATGTCCAAGATCGAGACAGATGCACCTGGGAGACCGGATCAGCGACGCCGGGATGTGCTAATCGCAATCCGCGAACACATGCAGCACAAAGGGATCGAGTTCTTATTCGGAAACGACGAATTCGTAGCTGGAGTCAGGCTCCGCCGTCTTCCAACATAGCTGCGCCAATCGCGTACAGATTGCTTTGCTACTACAGTCCATGCGATTGCACGGCTCCGCCGATGTCGCTCCGTCCTCGGGATAATGAGCGAAGCGTTAGGCCAGTCGGTCAGATCGGAAATAGGTCTGTCACCCTAGCGAACGGCTGACGCCTTTCGCTGTGGTATCTGACCTTCGCTCCGATCACGCGGCTAAGATCCAGCCTGCGATTAAGCGCGAAGTAGATGTCGGCACCGTCCATCATGATCAGCCGACGCGCCGTGAAGGCGGCGAAGCTGTCTCCGGAGAAGCCGCCGTAGCTGACGTAGAGTCCGCGCGTCCAGTCTGGACCTTCCAGAAGCTTGCCCTGAAAGCCGTGCAGCATGTCCGCGTCGACCGGCTTGCCCTGCCACTTGGCCTCGACGAGATACGTCGCCGCATCGTGCTGGAACGAGCCGTCGATCTGTGCGCCCTTGATCCGGAAAGACGCGTGGGCGTCCAGGCCCCAGACGTCGAACCAATCCTTGAGAAAACGCTCGAAGGCATAGCCCCGCGACTGCGGCGCGTCGTCCATGGCCATCAACGCCGCGTATTTCGCATCCAGTTCGGACAGAGCACCTTGGCTGGGACCGCTAGGAATCGGCTGCTGCTGCGGTCCGGAGGCGGCGGAAGGATCGGCGGGCAGCGGAGCCGAGCCCAACTTCGTCAGGAGCGCGCTAAGCCGTTGCCGCGCCTGCGGTACCTTCTCCTCTTCGCCACGTTCCATGCGCTCGATCTCGCGGATCTCCCAGAGGGCGGACAACGCCTTCGCGACCACGGCCGGTTGGCCCCTCTCGAGAAAGCCCCACAGCCGCTTCCCCTTCGATTCTCCATGGACCGCATACGCATCGTCGTAGATGTCGATGCCCACGTCCCTGGCGAAGAACGATGCGAAGGTCTTGTTGCTGAAGCCGAGCACGTATCCGCCGTACATGCCGAACAGACTGTCGATTAGCTTCATGTCGACGGTCGATAGGTCGGCCATGCGGCGCTCCCGGCTGATTCTGGCCGACATCATAACTCGACCCGCGGAACTGCGGGGAGTCCCGATTGCCGAGGAGCTAGTTACATTTCCATCGCGGTTGAAAGGTGCTGTTTCGGCGCCGTGGCGGCCCGGTCGTCGAATGCGGCCTACCGGAAACAACATCGCCTCGTCGGAGCTCACGAACGAGCCTGCGCGCCGATGATCGACCGGCGGAGGCGCCCGGATACCGCGTCGATGATCGCGACCGTGATGAGGATCATCAGGATGATGAACGACACGTGGTCCCAGCTCTGCTGCCCGATCTCGTTCGAGAGATATAGCCCGATCCCGCCCGCGCCGACGATTCCTATGACAGTGGCCGAACGAATATTGGATTCGAAATAATACAGGACCTGGCTCAGGAGGAGCGGAAGCACCTGCGGGACGATCGCGAAGCGCACTTCCTGGATCTTCGACGCGCCGGTGGACAGCACGCCTTCGACCGGCTTCGGGCTCGCGGTCTCGATGGCCTCCGAGAAAAGCTTGCCGAACGCGCCAACGTCCGACATCGCGACGGCCAGGATGCCCGCGAAAGGCCCGAGGCCGACGACGTTTATGAAGATGAGAGCCCAGACCAGCGTGTCGATTCCGCGGATGGCGTCGAAGACCCGCTTCGTGAGGAAGCGCAGGAGCCAGCGGCCGACGACGTTTCGCGCGGCGAGGAACGATAGCGGAAAGGCCACCAACGCGGCGAGCATCGTTCCCAACAACGCTATCGAGAGTGTCTGGGCCAGAGCCTGAAGGTAGACCAGCATGTGCTGGCCGGCGGTGGGCGGAAACATCAATTTCAGGATGACGCCGAGCTTCGAGATTCCCTGAACGAGCGCGGAGGGAGAGAAGCCGAGCCAGACGACGCCGAAAATGAAGAGACCCACGACAGCCGAGATGCCCGCCAGAGCCGCCGCCCGCCGTGCGTAGCCGGGCGCGAAGGCCGAGGGATAGGCGGTCCTTAGGCGGTCGATGTCGCAGGGCTCCGCGATACGTGGTTTCATGCGGTCAGACCTTCGCCGTTCCGAGCAGCCGGTGCCGGAGGCGTTCGGTCAATAGATCGATGACCACGACGGTGGCGATGATCATCAGGAGGATGGCGCTGACGTCTGAGTAGTAGAACTGCCTTATCGAGCCGAGGAGCTCCTTACCTATGCCGCCGGCGCCTACGAAGCCCATGACGGTGGCGCCCCGCACGTTAATTTCGAAGCGGAGCAGGACGTAGCTCGCGAAGTTGGACGTCACCTGGGGTAGTACGGCAAATTGAATTTGATCGACCCAGTTCGCGCCCGTGGAACGGAGGCCTTCGACCGGTTTGAGATCGATGTTCTCGATTACTTCGGCAAACTGTTTCCCGAGTGCTCCCGCCGTGTGGATGGCGATGGCGAGGACCCCCGGCACGGGGCCGAGCCCGATTGCGAACACGAAAAGGAGCGCAAAAACTATGTCCGGAACGGTGCGGCAGAATTCGAGCGCCCGCTTCACGACGAACGAGACCGTGCGGTTTCCGGAGATGTTGGCGCTGGTGAAGAAGCAGAGAAAGAACCCGAGCGTCGCACCGGCCAGGGTGCCGACATAGGCGACCAGAAGCGTCTCCAGCAGTAGCTCAAGCCAAACCGGAAAATTCCAGTACCATTCGGCGATGTCGGACCCGAGCGTCGCCGGCCGCAAGGTCGGCGTGATGTCGCGGAAGTAGGATCCGAACCGGGGGAGACCTTCGACGAATTTGCGGAGATCGACCTCTCCGGACCAAGAGGCGGCCAGCACGCAGATCACCAGGGCAACGAAGTACATCGCCGCGCGGATCCGCTTGGCGCGGACTGCCGCTCCGTAGTCGCGCAACAGACCGGTCGCCCGCTGCTGCGCGGTGTCCGTCAATTCCGCCATATGGGCAGGCCTTGCCGATGGACCGCGATCAGGGCCTCCGCTTGCGCTGCGCGTCGAGCCACAGGTTCATCTTCACCGATTCTTCGTAGTCCTTCGTCGTCACCGGCACGAATTCGATGTCCTTGCCGTCGGACAGCTTGGCGAACGCATCCTTGTCCTTCGTCGGGGCGTCGAGGAACGCCTGGGCGATCGCCTTCTTCATATCGTCCGGCATGTCGGCGAGATAGGCGTACGGCGGTCCCGGAAGAAGCGGCGACTTCCAGACGATCCGGAAGTCCTCCTTCTTCATCGTCGATCCGTCCGGATTCTTGACGATGCCCTTGTTCAACATGCGGGTGAGGTTCGAATCGTCTTCCGAATTCCACCAGTTGACGGCGGCATCGACCGTTCCGGCTGCCAGCGCCAGCACCGCATTTTCGTGACTTCCGGTGGTCTGGGCGAGTTTGAAGTGCCTCTCGATCGGATAGCCCTGCTCGGTCAGGAAGTAGTTGGGTGCCTTGTATCCGGACGTGGACTCCACGTCCACGGTGCCGAGGATCTTCCCCTTCAGGTCCTCGACCGACTTGTACGGAGAGTCGGCGCGCACGTACATCACCGAGTTGTAGCCGATGGACTGATCGGCGTTGCGCGTCGTCACGAACGGCACGACATTCCCGCCGGATACGGAGTTCGCGCGGGCATAGGAGCCCGGACCGTATAGACCGACGTGGATCTGCCGGTTCTTCTGCCCTTCGATCACCGCGGTGTAGTCGTTCGCGACCCGCAGCGTGACCTTCACGCCGAGCTCCTTCGCCAGATAGGCGGCGAACGGAGTGCCCCGATCGCTCTTTCCGGCGGCGTTCTCGTTCGGCACCATTGCCAGGACGATCTCAGGGTATTTGTCCTTCCACGAATCCGCCATGGCGGAAGTAGTCAGGCAGGCGACGATGCCGATGGCCGATAGAGCGACGCGCAGTTCCATGTCTTGCTCCGACGTTAAGTTGTCTAATAGCATAGACAACCCGGATGACGTCTGGATGACTTGAAGGTGCTGCAGAAGCTTACGTTATAGCAATTCGGCCGTCGCTCAGACGGCCGGCCGATGTGCAACGGTGACCGAATTCATCGGTATCATGAAGGTGATGAGGCAGCAAAGGACCAGCATGACCGCGGAGCCTATCAGGCAGCCCGTGATGCCCCCCGCCTGATAAAGAACACCCGAGAGCGTGATGCCGAGGAGACGTCCCGCCGCATTGGCCGCGTAGTAGAAACCTACATCTTCCGCCGCCTTCTCTGAGCCCGCATAGGCTAGGATCAGATACGAATGGAGCGAGGAATTCACCGCGAACGGAATTCCGAACAGGGCGAGACCAACGACGATGATGAGATCGGGTCTCGCCACGTCGGTGGCGTACATGATGACCGCAAGCACGGTGGGTACGGCCGCCAGCAGGGCAGCCCAGAGGCGCGCAGACGGCACCTCCCGGCTGAGCCCGTCAGCACTTCTCGTCACCAAAGAGGGTGCGATCGCCTGCACGAAACCATAGGCGATCGTCCAGGCGGCAAGAAATGCGCCGACCTGCAGGAATTTCCAGCCCGCGGCGTACAGAAAGACTGGAAGGCCGACGACGAACCAGACGTCCCTGGCGCCGAACATGAATATGCGGGCCGCGGCAAGAAGGTTCACGCCTCGGGACTTTCCGAATAGCTCCTTCATCGTCTTGGACGACTTGGCCTTGCCGAGTTCGGACGGGAGAAGCAGAAGGCCAGCGACGAAGATCAGTGCCAAAAGTCCGGCCATCAGCCAAAGCGAATGCGAAAAGCCGACGAGATCAAGAAGCACCCGCCAACGAAGAAGCCGATGCCTTTCATGGCATTCTTCGAACCAGTGAACCATGCGACCCACCTGAAGAGTTGTCTGCTGCCCTCGGCCGAGGTCGCCTTGATGGCGGATTTCGAGGCCGTCTTCGTCAGATCCTTCGCGACGCCCGCGATGCCTTGTGCGACGACGACCCAAGCCACCGACATCACCGTTCCCCATGCGGGGTCGAGCGCGGAAAGCATGAGAAGACCGGCGATCTGCAAACTCTGCCCGATAGCGAGCATCCGCGGAATTCCGAAGCGGGATGCGAAGTAGCCCCCGGCCAGATTTGCCGCGATGCCGGCTGCCTCATAAAGCAGGAAGAGGAAGGCGAGGGTGAACGGCGTGTAGCCCAACCTGAAAAAGTGAAAGAGGACGAGCATCCGCAGTGCGCCATCGACCAGCGTGAAGCCCCAATAGGATGCAGTGACGATGATGCAATTCCTTACCATCTTACACCCCCGCTTTCTGAACGATGCTCGCCAGGTCAACCATGCGGCAGGCGTAGCCGACTTCGTTGTCGTACCAGGCGTAGACCTTCAGAAGCGTGCCGTCCGTCACCAGGGTGCTCTGCGCGTCGACGATCGAGCTGCGCGTAT
>JAPLPC010000674.1:6289-8684 GCA_026400425.1 Hyphomicrobiales bacterium
GGTATAATCGGCCGAGACCAGCGGGCGGCGCTCGACGCCCAGGACTCCGGCGAGCACCGTCTTCGCCGCACCTTCGAACAGCTCGTTGACCTCGATGGCCGTGGTTTCTCGGGCCAGCTCGAACACGCAGTCGGTGAGGCTCGCGTTGAGGACCGGCACCCGGACGGCGTGGCCGTTCAGCTTCCCTTTCAGTTCGGGATATATCAATGATATCGCCGTCGCGCTGCCCGTCGTCGTCGGCTGCATCGAGAGCATAGCGGAGCGGGCGCGGCGGAGGTCCTTGTGAGGAGCATCGACGACGACATTGGTATTCGTCGGGTTGTGGATCGTCGTGATCTGGCCATGTCGGATGCCGATGGCTTCGTGCACTACCTTGACCACGGGGGCCAGGCAATTGGTCGTGCACGACGCCGCCGTGAGCAGGCGGTGCCGCTCGGGGTCGTAGCTCTTGTGGTTCACGCCGACCACGACGTTCAAGGCCGCATCGTCCTTGACTGGCGCGGCGACGATGACCCGCTTCACCCCTCGGTCGAAATACGCCTGCAGCCTGTCCGGCGTGAGGAACTTGCCAGTGCACTCCAGCACAACGTCGCATCCGAGGTCGACCCAAGGCACATCGCCTGGAGCGGCCGCCTCCGAGAAGCTCATGCTCCTGCCGTCCACGACGATTGTCCTAGCGTCGGCAACGCCGATTTGGCCATGCCACCGGCCGTGCACACTGTCGAATTCGAGAAGATGGGCGGTGGCGTCGATTCCGCCCTTGAGTTCGTTGAGATGGACCACGTCGAGCCTGCAGGATCGATAAGGATCGTCCACCGGCCGGTGGAATCCTCCAAACGCAGCTCGCAGCGCCAGCCGCCCGATGCGGCCCATTCCGTTGATACCGATTTTCATGACTGCTTCCTATCGATCAAGGCAAGTGCGCTGTCGCCGATCTCGTCGAGCCGTGCCTTGAGCGCCATGCGGTCGAGCGATTGGAAGGGCAGGCTGACGAAGATATCGACGCGACGGCGTATCATGGCGTAGAGCTCGTTCAGCAAGGTCGTCCGTTCGAGAGCCGAACCGTCGAATCGCGCCGGATCGGGAAGGGGCCATGCCGCCGTGACGTAGCGGTTGTCAATTTCCGGGCAGAACTGACCTTCCGGCGTGTCGCAGAGCGCGATGACGAAATCCATGCGGGGAGCGTCGGGCCCGGTGAATTCCCCGATCGATTTGCAACGGAGGTCATCGACGTCGTGGCCCGCTTTGCGGAGTTGTTCGATCACTTCCGGCAACGGTGCGATGGCCGGTTCGGATCCAGCGGAATAGGCCGTAAATCGCCCGCGTCCGGCGCGGGCGAGCACGGCTTCGGCTATGATCGACCGCGCGGAATTGTGGGTACATAGGAAGAGGACGTTGAAGGCCGGGGACACGACGTCAGGCGCTGCACTCGTCGTCGCCTCGAGTTTTCCGTCGCAAAGCTCCGGTCGGCCCCCGCAGCATTCGTCCGTAAGGTATTGGACGAGTCCGCGATATCCCGAAAGACCGGCGCGGTAGTTCATGGCGCGGCCGTCCTTCGACACCTCGATCAGGCCGGTCCGGGTCAGCGTCGCGAGATGCGTCGACATGGTGTTGTGCGGTACGTCGCACCGCCGGGCGATTTCGCCGGCACCCAGGCTCTCCGGATACACAGACAGAAGCAGACGGAACGCCTGTAGTCGGGTCGGCTGCCCGATCGTGGCGAACCGCTCTGCCGCCAATTCGCCCGCGTCGATATCCTTCAAAGCCACTCCGTCAAACTCCGGTTGTCAACGCGCCGTCACAATGGTTAGATATGTCGAGACATATCGACATATATCCAAGGAGCTTCCCATGATCAAGTCGTTTCGCGCGGTCGCGGTCGTCGCGGCGCTGTTGCACACCGGCGGCATCGCCGCTGCCGCGGAGAGCAACGGTTCAGGCTCAAGCTTCGTCAATCCGATCATGTCCAAGTGGGCGTCGGCCTACGAAGCCAAAACCGGCAACAAGATCCACTATGTGTCCAACGGCTCGGGCGCCGGCATCACTCAGGTGAAGGCGGGGACCGTGGATTTCGGCGCATCCGACATGCCACTCAAGCCGGACGAACTCGCAAAGGCCGGGCTCGGGCAGTTCCCGCTCGTCATCGGCGCCGTCGTGCCTGTGGTGAATCTCGAAGGCGTCGCACCGGGCAAGATGCGCTTCAGCGGGCCGGTCCTCGCGGACATCTTCATGGGTAAGATCAAGAACTGGAACGACCCGGCCCTCAAGGCGCTCAATCCCGATCTCGCGCTTCCGGCAACGGCCATCACCGTGGTCCACCGGACAGACGGATCCGGCACCACGTTCAACTTCGCGAACTATCTTTCGAAGGTGAGCCCGGACTGGAAGTCGACGA
>JAPLPC010000038.1 GCA_026400425.1 Hyphomicrobiales bacterium
CAGTGCCAGGCGCCGTCGACACCTGGATGCGCTCGGTCTCGCTGTGCTGGAAATCGAGAACGCCGGTGAGATCGATCGCGGGCGCGTCGCCGCGGACACTGACGGCATCAACGGCGCGCGCCGGACCCGCGCCAGCAATCATCATGAGGCTGAGCGCAAAGGGCGCCAGCCACCTGACCAAACGCATAGTCATGTTCCGCGATCACCAATCCGTGGACCTCGCCGAAGCCCAAGGGCCAAACCATCTGCGGGTCGATTATCGAAGGCTCGATAAATGACACGAAAGCACAACAAATCAAAGGGTTTAACGCGGTACTCCCGCGCTAAACCTCCAACACAATTTTGCCGATATGTGCACTTGTTTCCATCCGCTGATGCGCGTCGGCGGCTTTCGCAAGCGGGAAGGTGCTGTCCATCAGGGGCTTGACCTTGCCGGCATTGAGCAGCGGCAGCACCTTGGCCTCGATATTGGCGACCATCGCGGCCTTGGCTTCATTGGTGCGCGGGCGCAGGGTCGAGCCGGTATAATGCAGCCGTTTCACCATGATCTTCGCCGCATTGATGGTGGCTTTGGGGCCGTTCAACACAGCGATTTGAACGATCCGTCCTTCGACGGCGGCGCAGTCGAGGTTCTTATCCACATAGTCGCCGCCGACCATGTCCAGAATCAGTTCCGGACCGGTCTTGGTGATCTCCTTGACCCGCGCGACGAAATCCTCGGACTTGTAATTGATGGCGTGATCGGCGCCGAGTTTCAGGCAGGCGTCGGCCTTGTCCTGCGAACCGACGGTGACGATTACCTTGGCCCCGAACGCCTTGGCCAGCTGGATGGCCATGGTGCCGATGCCCGACGAGCCGCCATGCAGCAGCAGCGTCTCGCCGGCCTGCAATGCGCCGCGTTCAAACACATTGTGCCACACCGTCATCAGCGTCTCGGCCGTGGCGCCGGCTTCGAGCATCGAGAAACCCGATGGTACCGGCATCGCCTGGGCGTCCTGAGCGATGCAATATTGCGCGTAGCCGCCACCGGCGACCAGCGACATCACCTTGTCGCCGAGCTTGTGCTTGTTCGCACCTTCCCCGAGCGCGACCACTTCACCGGCGATTTCGAGGCCGGGCAGGTCGCTGGCGCCGGGCGGTGGCGGATAGCTGCCCGAGCGCTGCGCCACGTCCGGCCGGTTGACGCCGGCAGCGGCAACCTTCACCAGAATTTCGCCGGGGCCCGGCTTCGGCACGTCGCGCGTTTCGGGGATCAGGACTTCAGGGCCGCCCGGCTTGCTGATGGCGACGACGGTCATTTGCGCGGGCAGCTTTTCCATGATTTGTCCTTGCAGCGAGATGAGGTGCCCCCATTGATTAGTGAGCCTGAGGGGCGCTGGCAACCGCCAGTGCGCGCGTGATTGCGAGCTTCGAGATCGGGAGATGACAATGGCGATCCATGATGACGAACGGCCGGGCAAGCAGGTCGGTCACGAGATCGGACAGGACCTCTCGCAATTGTCTGTGGAAGAATTGGCCGCGCGGATCGAGCTGTTGAACGGCGAGATCGTCCGTCTGCAATCGAGCATGAACCTGAAACGCGCCACCCGCGATGCGGCTGACAGATTCTTCAAGGCGTGAAGGTCGCGTGAAGATCGTGTGACGCCAACACTTCTCGTTCGTCGCTGCACTCCCAATGACGACGTTAGCTCATGACATCGATCACACCATCGCGAGTGTCCCATTTCGGTACACGCTGCCGTGCCCCATGAGCTAACGAAAACCTGCGGATTTACGTGCAATTAAGCTTTCTCGCTTATTACTCAAATTGTCCTTGTTTGGACAGCGAGTGGCTCCTGTCCACTCTGTTTGACGCCTCCCTGTTATCAACTTCAAAGCCGCCGGCAACGGCGGCTCTTTTTTTTGGGCGTCGCGCGGTCTGCGATTTAAACCATAAACCTTTCTTTAATTTTTCGTCCGCTGGACTCTCGGCGTCCCGCGCGCAATGATTTGTTCATTATAAGACCGCCTCAACAGAGTCGGCTGAGATCATTGCGTGAGGCGTTGAAAATGACGGATCATCGATTGAGCGAACCCGCCCTTGTCCAGTTCAGCGAGCGGCTCACCAACTCTGCCGCGTTCGGTGCCCTGTTTCGCGAAGGGATGGATCTCGTGGAAGAGACCGCCGCCTATCTGGATGGCATTGGCCGCACCGAGGCCAAGGCGCTCGATCGTTCCGTCAGCCTGACTTATGCGACCGAGAGCATGCGCCTCACCACCCGCCTGATGCAGTTGGCC
>JAPLPC010000164.1 GCA_026400425.1 Hyphomicrobiales bacterium
GCTTTCTGGCCGGGGTCAGCCTCGACCAGTTGACGGCCGAAGACAGCCGAGGGGGCTGGCGGCCGGACCGGCGCGTGGTGCTGTCGTCCATCGCTTTCGTGCTGGGTTTTGCCACCGTGTTCGTGGCCCTGGGGGCATCGGCTTCGGCCGTCGGCCGGCTGATCACGGACTATTTCGATACGCTGGCGATCATCGCCGGCATCCTCGTCATCGTGCTGGGTCTGCATTTCCTCGGCCTGTTCAGGATCGGGCTGTTGTTTCGCGAGGCGCGGTTTCAGATCACGACCAAGCCGGTCGGCTTGCTCGGCGCCTATGTGGTCGGCCTCGCATTTGCTTTCGGCTGGACGCCCTGTGTCGGGCCGGTGCTGGCGGCCATTCTGATGGTGGCGGGGATCGAGGGATCGGCGCTGCGCGGCGCGGTGCTGCTCGGCGGCTACGCGCTTGGGATCGGCATTCCGTTCGTGCTGGCGTCGCTGTTTTCCGGCCCGTTCACGCGGCTGATGGGGCGGCTGCGCCGGCATATGCTGCTTGTCGAAAGGGTGATCGGCGGCAGCCTTGTGCTGACAGGTATCCTGTTCTTGACTGGCGGCATTCCGCTGATTTCCGGCTGGCTGCTGGATACGTTTCCGATCATCGGAAGCGTCGGATAGGAGAGGCGACGATGCGATCACCATCCTTGACCAGGCGTCACGCCATCGCTGCGCTCGGCTGCGGCCTGCTCGCCATGCGCGCCGCGCCCGGCCTCGCCAAGGCACGGCTGAGCGAGGACGGCATCTACCAGATGGACTGGTATCTCGAGAGCTTCCTCGATCTGGCCGACGATCTCGCGGCCACCACCGCGAAGGGCAAGCGGTTCGCCATCCTGTGGGGCCTCAAAGGCTGCCCGGCCTGCAAGCGGATGCACGAGGTGCATATGATGGACCCCGCCATCGAGACCTATATCCGCGACAATTTCGAGATTCTGCATCTCAATCATATCGGCGCGCGCGAGGTCACCGATTTCGACGGCCGCAAGCGCGGTGAGAAGGCGTTCGGCGAAGCCTATGGCATTCGCTTCACGCCGACGATCCAGTTCTTTCCGGAATCGGTGGACGGGCTGGCGGCGAAGGCACCGCAGGCCCGCGAGGTCGCGCGCATGCCGGGCCTCTTGGAGCCGCCGGAGTTTCTCGCCATGTTCCGCTATGTGCGCACGAAGGGGTATGAGCGCGCACCATTCCCCGACTGGCTGAAGCAGCAGACGTGAGCGCGCGGCGCTAGAAATCCAGCCTGTCCGCAATTGCAGTGATGCCGGCCTTGGCGCAGGCCTCGTCCGCGTCGCCGCCCGGTGCGCCGGAGACGCCGATGGCGCCGAGCAGCGTGCCGCCGGATTCGATCATCACCCCGCCGCCGATTGCCACGACATTGGGAAGCTGCCGCAACCCCTGCATAGCCGGTGTCTGTGTCGACGCCGCAAGGTCCTGCGTGCTCATCTTGAAGCTGGCGGCGGTCCAGGCCTTGCCGGTGGCGGTCGGTGTCGTGTGCGGGCCGGCAAACCGATCGCGCAGCATCGCTTGCGGCGTGCCGAAGCGATCGACGATCGCCACGGCCACCTGATAGCCATGCTGGCGGCATTCCTGCATCGCGGCCTTGGCGGCATCGAAAGCCAGTTCGGGGCTCAGCGCCTTGTAGCTGACGGTCGCATCCTCGGCCCGCGCCGGAGCGGCAAGAGCCAGGAGCGCCGCGACGGCCAGCATGCTGCATGCCTTCATGAGCAGGTCTCCGCGATGTGCTGCCGGTCTATTTGTTGACCGGCGATTCCGGATCGAACAAAAACGCGACCAGATCCTTGATCTGTTGCTCCGACAGTACCTTGTTCGCGCCAAAGCGCGGCATGTTGGAGCATGCGAACACAGCCTGGGAGTCGTAGATCTTGGTGTAGGCCGCTTTGATGTCCTCGGGCGCGTATTTGCGGTCCTTGCCATAATGCATCAGGCTGGGACCAAGCGTGCCATAGGATACTTCGGCCTGCTCCATCTGGTGGCAGGCATAGCAGTTGCCGCCCGAGACGGTGTCTGGCGGATCGGAGAACTGGCCGCCGCGGCCGTTATTGGCGATCTTGGCGCCGGACTTCCAGTCGCCGAGATATTTGCCGTCGCTGGGGTAGACCACCTTGGCCAGCTCGCGCTTGGTGATGGCCTCGGCTTCCGCCGGCGGAACGTCGTTGCGATAGGCGTTACAGGTCTTCAGCGTCTCGTCGGGCGTGATCCGCTGCTGCCATTCCGGTGAAGCTTTTCCGAAAGTCGATTTGATGTAGGCGTCGACCAGGGCGGGATCGGCCGCCTTCGGCTTGGTCTGGGCGCCGGCAGCGACGGGAAGCGCGGCGATGCCGGCGAGAAATGCGAGCGCGGTGAGCTTGATCGTTGAGGTCATGGATGCGCTCCTCACTTAACGCTTGATCGAGGGGACGTTGATTTCACCGCCGGCGGCCTGCTTCTGCAGGAAGACGGTCAGTGCGGTCAGCGCATCGGAGCCATATTCGGGGACCGGCCAGCGTTGCTGGCGATAGCAGTCCCACAGCCGGTGCTGCATGGTGCGCAGCGCGCCCTGCGATACGCGGTAGGTCGGCCATGTGCCCATGGTTTCCTGGGGCTGCTTGCCGGGCTTGGACAGGTTGGGCAATCCCTGCAGGCGAATGCGCTTGCCCTCGTCGGCATGGCAGGTGGAGCAGGAGAAGTCGTTGACGCCGCCGCGGCGGTAGAACAGCGCTTCGCCGACCGCCGCCATTTCCTGCTCTTTCGGATTGTCGAGCGGGATATCGATCTTCATGCCGTTTGATTTGTTGGCGATGTAGGCGACCAGGTCCTCAAGATCGGACGGTTTGCCGGGGCCCGAGAAACGGCGGGCGATGATGTCCTTGGTATCGAGCCCCTGGACGGTCTGCATGCACCACAGCAGACGTTGCTCCAGATCCATGACCTTGTCCGAATCGGCGAAATAGCGCGGCAGCTTGGCGAAGGCGCCTTCCAGTTTGCCGGGGCCCATGCCGAGGTCGCAGCCTTCGAGTGAGACATTCTTGGTGCCGCGCTTCTCGCTCCAGAGCGCTTCGCCGCGGTCCACTGCGAGATAACCAGGATTCGACATCGGATCGGAAATCATCTCGCGATAACGCTCGATCTCCTTCTCGCTCGAATCCTGGGCGCGGACGATGCCTGCTGCACATAGCAAGATGGCGACTGCAACCGCCGAGCGGATGACGCTATGTCTCATCTGTTTTCCTCCTCCGTCAGATCGTCTCGGCGATCTTTTCGGGCCCCGTAGTTTTGAACATCTTTACATTCAAGAAAACTAATATAATGATGTGAGCGGATCATGATAGATGTGCGTTGCGAACGTCAAGCGCTACTATCGATAAAGAGCCACGGGAGGATGCCCACGATGACAAGCATGTCAGGACAAATGACGCGGCGCGAGACGCTCGCGCTTGCAGCAATCGCGGGGCTGGCCAGTTTCCTTGCGCCAAAAATGGTGTTCGCCGACGAGGCGATGGTCGCTGCCGAGATCAAGAAGCTGTACGGCGACAAGAAAATGGACAGCGGCAAGATCAAGCTGGACGTGCCGGAGATCGCCGAGAACGGTCTCGTCGTGCCGATCAATGTCGAAGTCGAAAGCCCGATGACCGATGCGGACCACGTCAAGGCGGTCCATGTGTTCGCCGACGGCAATCCGATGCCGGGCGTCGTCTCCTACAAGTTCACGCCGGCCTGCGGCAAGGCGGCGGCCTCCACCCGCATGCGCCTCGCGCAAACGCAGAACGTGATCTGCATCGCCGAAATGTCGAATGGCAGCCTTTATACGGCGAAAGCCAATATCAAGGTCACCATCGGCGGCTGCGGCGGCTAGAACAGGCATAGCGAGGACTTCATCATGGCTTCACCCACCCCCCGCGTCCGCGTTCCGGCCAACGCCAAGCCCGGCGAGCTGATCGAGATCAAGACGCTGATCTCGCACGAAATGGAATCCGGTCAGCGCAAGGACGCTTCCGGCAAGATCGTGCCGCGCAAGATCATCAATACGTTCACCGCGGCCTTCAACGGCAAGACGGTGTTCGAGGCCGACTGGAATCCGGCGATCTCCGCCAATCCGTACCAGTCGTTCTTCTATAAGGCGAACGAGAGCGGCGCGTTCACCTTCACGTGGAAGGATGACGACGGCTCCAACTACACGGCGAAGAACAAGCTGACCGTGGCGTGACGATGCGCGTGGATGTGCTCCGCGCGCGACTTCTCACAACAGCGTCCGCCGTCATGAGGGGACCAAGGGTGGTTCGATGATATCGAGGCGGGATTTCCTGCAGGCGACGGCGGCTGCGTCGGTGCTTGTGGCCGGCAGCGGCATGGGTTCGCTCGGGCGGGCGGCGGCGCAGCAGCGCCTTACCCAGGACGACATCCTGCGGTTCGATCCGCTCGGCACGCTGACGATCCTTTACATCACCGACACCCATGCGCAGTTGATGCCGCTGTATTTCCGCGAGCCGTCGGTCAATCTCGGCGTCGGCGAGGATCGCGGCCAGCCGCCGCATCTCACCGACGCGGCGTTCCGCGACTATTTCAAGGTCGCCGCCGGATCAGCCGACGCCTATGCGCTGACCGCCGATGATTTCACCGCGCTGGCGCGCAATTACGGCCGCATGGGCGGCATGGATCGCATCGCCACGCTGGTCAATGCGGTGCGCGCGGAACGCGGCAATGACAAGGTGCTGCTGCTGGACGGCGGCGACTCCTGGCAGGGCAGTTGGACCTCGCTGCAGACCAAGGGCCAGGACATGGTCGACGTCACGGCTGCGCTGAAGCTCGACGCGCTGGTCGGTCACTGGGAGTTCACCTACGGCGCCGATCGCCTCAAGGAGATCGTCGACAAGGCGCCCTTCGCGTTTCTCGCCCAGAACATCCGCGACAACGAATGGCAGGAGCCCGTCTTCGAGCCGCGAAAAATGTTCGAGCGCGGTGGCGTCAAGATCGCGGTAATCGGCCAGGCTTTCTCGCGCACCGCTGTCGCCAATCCGCGCTGGATGTTTCCGAGCTGGGAGTTCGGCATCCGCGAGGAGGACATGCAGAAGCAGGTGGACGCGGCGCGCGCCGATGGCGCGGAGCTGGTGGTGCTGCTGTCGCATGACGGTTTCGACGTCGACCGCAAGATGGCCGGCCGGGTCAAGGGCATCGATCTCATCCTCACCGCGCATACGCATGATGCGATGCCGGGCCTGATCAAGGTCGGCGACACGCTGCTGGTGGCGGCGGGTTCGCACAGCAAGTTCGTGTCGCGGCTCGATCTCGAGGTCAAGGACAAGAAGATCGCGGGCGTCCGCTACAAGCTGATGCCGGTGTTCACCGATGCGATCAAGCCCGATGCGGCGATGACACAGCTGGTCGAGAAGGTGCGCGCGCCCTATGCCAAGGATCTCGCGAAGGTGGTCGGCAAGACCGACACGCTGCTGTATCGCCGCGGTAATTTCAACGGCACCTTCGACGATCTGATCTGCGACGCGATGCTGTCGGAGCGCGATGCGGAGCTGTCATTGTCGCCTGGTTTCCGCTGGGGCGGCACGCTGATCCCGGGCCAGGCGATCACCTGGGAAGACGTCACCAACGCCACCGCGATCACCTATCCGAACTGCTATCGCAACGAGATGACCGGTGCGCAGCTCAAGGACGTGCTCGAAGACGTCGCCGACAACATCTTCCATCCCGATCCCTATTTTCAGGGCGGCGGCGACATGGTGCGGGTCGGCGGCATGGGCTACGCCATCGATGTGTCCAAGCCGATGGGCTCGCGCATCTCGGCGATGACGCATCTCAAATCCGGCAAGCCGATCGAGGCGTCGAAGACCTACACCGTCGCCGGCTGGGCCAGCGTCAACGAGGGCACGCAGGGACCGCCGATCTGGGACGTGGTCGCAGCCCATCTCGGCAAGCATCCGACGGTGAATATCCAGCCGAACACGGCCGTCAAAGTCTCCGGCGCGTGAGGAGGGGCCTCCTCATGCCTGATTGCGATCAACATATTCACACATTGGGATAAGTAGGGAGCAGACATGGGCGAGATACCCTCTGCCGATCGACTGAACCGCCGCCGTTTCCTCGGTGCTGCCGGTCTTGCCGGCGCCGGCGCGATCATGTCCGCACGCGGCACTATCGCGGCCGACGCGGCAAAGCCGGATCCGTTGATCACCGAAATCCAGGACTGGAATCGCTATCTCGGCGACGGCGTCGACACCAAGCCCTATGGCATGCCGTCGAAATTCGAGAAGAACGTGATCCGCCGTGACGTGTCCTGGCTGACGGCGTCGCCGCAATCCTCGGTCAACTTCACGCCGCTGCACGAGCTGGACGGCATCATCACGCCGTCCGGCCTGTGCTTCGAGCGTCATCACGCGGGTGTCGCCGAGATCAATCCGGCCGATCATCGGCTGATGATCAACGGGATGGTCGATCGGCCGCTGGTCTTCACGATGGAAGACATCAAGCGCATGCCGCGCGTGAACAAGATCTACTTCCTCGAATGCGCGGCGAATTCCGGCATGGAGTGGCGCGGCGCCCAACTCAATGGCTGCCAGTTCACCCACGGCATGGTGCATAATGTGATGTATACCGGCGTCACGTTGCGGACGGTGCTGAACGAGGCCGGCATCAAGCCCAATGCCAAATGGCTGATGCTCGAAGGCGCCGATGCCGCCGGCATGAACCGCTCGCTGCCGCTCGACAAGGCGCTCGACGACTGCATGCTCGCATTCGCCATGAACGGCGAAGCGCTGCGCCCCGAGCAGGGCTATCCGCTGCGCGCGGTGATCCCCGGCTGGGAAGGCAATCTGTGGGTCAAGTGGCTGCGCCGCATCGAGGTGGGCGATCAGCCCTGGCAGACCCGCGAGGAAACCTCGAAATACACCGACCTGCTGGCCGACGGCATGGCGCGCAAGCACACCTTCATCATGGATGCGAAGTCGGTGGTGACCAACCCGTCGCCGCAGGCACCGTTGAAATACAAGGGACGCAACGTGCTGTCCGGCATCGCCTGGTCCGGCCGTGGCACCGTCACCCGCGTCGATGTCTCGATGGATGGCGGCCGCAACTGGCAGACCGCGCGCATCGATGGCCCGGTGCTCGATAAATCCATGACGCGCTTCTATGTGGATTTCGACTGGAACGGGCAGGAGCTGATGATCCAGTCGCGGGCGATGGATTCCTCCGGCTATGTGCAGCCGAGCAAGGAAGCCCTGCGCAAGGTGCGCGGCGTCAATTCGATCTATCACAACAACGGCATTCAGACCTGGCTGGTGCGCTCGAGCGGGGAGACTGAGAATGTCGAAGTTGGCTAAGTTTGCCGCAGCCGCCGCGGTGTTCGGCGTCATGGCATCCGCCGTGGCGCAGAGCGCGCCCAAGCTCGGCCTCGGCCGTGTCGCATTGCCCGAAGAAATCAAGGCGTGGGACACCGATGTGCGGCCGGACGGCAAGGGCCTGCCGCCCGGCAAGGGTACGGTCAAGCAGGGCGATGAGATCTTCCAGGCGCAATGCGCGTCATGTCACGGCGAATTCGGCGAAGGCGCCGGGCGCTGGCCGGTGCTGGCCGGCGGCGCCGGCTCGCTGAAGGCGGATCGGCCGGACAAGACCATCGGCTCGTTCTGGCCCGATCTGTCGACCGCGTTCGACTACATCCACCGCGCGATGCCCTATGGCAACGCGCATTCGCTGTCCGATGACGAGGTCTATGCGGTGGTGGCCTATCTGCTGTCGCTCAACGACATCGTCAAGGACGACAATTTCGAGCTGAGCGACAAGAATTTCACTTCTATTAAGATGCCGAACGCCGGTGCTTTCTTCGACGACGATCGCGAAACCTCGGAGAAGCAGTTCTGGAACAAGAACCCCTGCATGAAGGATTGCAGTGGCGAGGTGAAGGTGACGGGCCGTGCGATGAATGTTGATGTCACGCCGGACAATAAGGACGGGCCGAAGGTTGAGTGATACCGCTCACCTGCTCAGCTGTCGATCGAGAGGTATAGAGATGGACTATCGTATCTACGCGTCGCTCGCTGTTTTTCTGCTAGTGGGTAGCGCTGCTCATGCCCAGGATGCCGCGGCCGGTGAGAAATCATTCAATAAATGCCGCGCCTGTCATCAGGTTGGCGAGACCGCGAAGAATTCCGTCGGTCCTGAACTAAACGGCTTGTTTGGCCGCAAATCAGGCAGCGTTGCCGGGTATAATTATTCCGAAGCGAACAAGAACTCGAATATCACTTGGGACGATGCGGTCTTCACCGACTATATCAAGGATCCGAAAGGCCGCGTGCCTGGGACCAAGATGGCGTTTGCTGGGATCAAAAACGAGCAGGAGATCAAGGATCTTGCCGCGTTCCTCAAACAGTTCGGCGTGGATGGCAAGAAGAAATAGCCTCGCGTCATTATGACTGCACATATCACCGTTGGCTCAATTTGGACTTTAGTATCCGTTCACCAGGTGCGGCATTCGTGTAGTGACGCACGACCGCCGTAGAGTCGAGGGTTTTGCAGCCGCACGCTGGACTGCAATAAATCGCGATAGGTTGTGAGACTTTGCGGCTGCCGAGCGCTATTTCAAACGGCAGCCTTTACAAACGCTTGTATTCAAGAAAATTGACCGCAGCTCGGATGCACAGGTGTGGCCTCTACATCCTTCTACTATTAAATGCATAAAATTGACGAATTTCGCAGAGACTTGCAGAACGTCGGCCTCGGTCCCACTTCTTTGGGAAAGATGAGGTAAATAAGGATGGCCAACAACAAAGAGCTCGAAGCCGGGCTGAAGGCGATGGCTAGAGATTTCCATCTCCCGGGTGGAGGGCGCAAAAAGCTTTCGCGACTAGTGACCGAACACTTGGCCTGGTTCGATTCTGCCGAGCGCCGTGGCATGACCTGGCGAGACATGATCACGGCTTTGACCGCTGCGGGCGTTACCGGCCGAAGCGGCCGGCCGTTGAGTATCGGTACGCTCTCTGCGACGGTCTGGCGTGCGCGCTCGGAGGAGGTCGCCGGGCAGACGGAACGCCCTCGGGAACAGCCTGAATCGTCGCGGCGGGTCGGTGTACGTCAGAAAGGACAACCCTTGGGCATGGAGGCAGAGAGGTTGCGGGGTGAAAAGTACACTGTGGTCCCGCATGGAACAGATTACGGTCGGGCCCGCCCAGCGGCCCCAGCGCCGGCGAAACGCTCGAACAGTGGTGGTGCCGCACGGAGCAACAAAGACGTACTCGCATTTATGGATAGGGCGCGATCGGTTCGCCGACGACCGGAGTAGAAGGAGTTGACATGACGCGTCCGCCTACCGGCAGAGCGTCATGCAGACGTCGTCACGCTCCAAAACCTTCCTGGATGGCCTGAGCATTGACGGTCTCAATCCGAAATATTGGAAATTCCGTTCACGGCTGCGGACAATTTTGAGGCAATCTACTAAGAATAACCTCGAAAGCCGTAAGGCCTTCCGCTATCCATTTTATACAAGCGGAAATCGGGATCCTTGCCGAATGCAAACAAATACTCATTAGGCTCAAACGTACGTATCTTAAAGCCGTCAGCGACCCGTTCGAACTCGATGATAGTGCCGTCATACGCGCCAATTCCGTAGTCCTCTGGTATCGGTAGCGTTATCTTCTCCATCATATTATTGCCAAGCCGCAGCGCTCGAACGAGATTTCCTTGAGAAAAGACGAAAGTTATGTCGCCGATGACGCTGTTCTTCTGCTGATTGGGGTCGGTTGGTAAAGCAAAAAACTTGTGCGTACCTCGCGGCAGATCAATTTGATTGCCGGGTTTGTCAGCTCCCCGATTGCGCGTTACGTATCCGGCATCAATCCAGAAGAACCGATGCTCCCCTTCCTCGGCTGGTACCTGGTTTTCGTCCTCAGTCGCATCGTCAGGCTCTTCAATCTGGAGCTCGACAGCCGGCGCCCTAAAGATCGTATTTGACCAGGTCTCTTTGTACAGTTCAAAAATTGAATTCAGCTCGATGCCTTCATCCCAGAGCTCAGAAGCGCCGTCGAAAGTTTCTTTCAAACAGGTCGCGTACTCATCCTTATCCTTCGCAACAAGGAGGGTTCCGCATTCGGTGCTTTCGGTAAGACCGTTTCGGCTGAAGTTTCCGGACCCGGCGATCATGCCGTATATCTGATTGGTCTCATTCCACGCGAAACACGCCTTCATATGGAAGTCTTGCTCCGGGGCGAAGCCCGACGCGGTAACCACAACGTCGCCGTTCGCTATCTTCACGGTGGTATTAGGTTTCGCCGAAATGAACTTCAGCGCTGCTGGCGCAGTGCGACCATAATCGACCCCAAAAAGCCAACGCGATTGGCGCGCGTTCCAGAATGCGTCGCCAAATCTTCGCTGAAATTCGGCGCATCCAGAAAACGTAGCATACGCAAAACAGAAAATTAGGTCTTCAGGCTCGACGTACGCGATCAGCTTCTCAATTGAGTCGAGAGTTGCGTCTGCCGAGTCGCCTTGAATGAAAGGTGCGACGATCAATCGGTTTCCCCAGCTGCTGGTTTTCCCGCACAAGGTTAAATTCTTTGATTAGATTTGAGGTGCTTTGCACCTTCGACAACAGAACAATAGAGGGTTGACGCGCAGGTTCGGCATTAAAAAACTGCTACCATGCGGTTGAAATACCAAGCGGCTGATCAGTCGGTCCCGCGTTTTCTGCTCATTTGCCGCTATGGCGTGGGCACCCAGATTGGCCAGGTTGTAAGGATATCTGATTCTTGGTCCGCACACCTGAAACTTCGGCGTGGGTTACGGAAGAATCGGCTTAGCAACGGCCAGCGGCCCGTTGCCCTAGTGGGCCGCCCGTGCTCTATCCCCCGACAAATGCAGCAATATTTTCATAATCAAGAACCGTCTGATCTTGTTGCGTACGAGGGGCATGCCGTTATGATTTACGGGCACTCCCGCAATCTGGACGGAATCGGATTGGGCTTTTGGCCCAAGGACTCGGAATGAACGCAGTAGAGATTGAAGAAGCAGTATCGGAATTGGCGGCCAGTCCTTTTGACCCGGGCGAATTTCCGTATGCCTTCCTACGTGCGTTTGGCAACAAAGAGACGACGATCAAACGTCTCCGCAGCGGGCAATCGAACAGCTCAGACGTTCCGGGCGGCGTCCTTCAACGCAACAACATCCATATTACGGTCTGCGCAGAAGGCCGCGTCAACGAGGCAATATCGGTACTTCGCCAGAGCCCAAAAACTCTTGCCGCCAAAGCGAAATTCATTTTAGCCACTGACGGGGTCTCGCTGGAAGCCGAAGATCTAACGAGCGGTGAGCCTCTTGCATGCGCCTTTCAGGAATTCGGAAAGAGTTTTGGCTTCTTCCTGCCCCTGGCCGGCATCTCAGCGGTCAAGGAAATTGCAAATAATCCTTTCGACGTAAAGGCGACCGGAAAGCTGAACAAGCTTTACGTCGAACTACTCAAGGACAATCCGGATTGGGCGACGGAATCGCGGCGCCCCGCACTGAACCAATTTATTGCCCGTTTGATTTTTTGCTTCTTCGCAGAGGACACGGGAATTTTCCGACCAAAGCAATTTACAAAAACGCTCGCAACGATGTCCGACGGCCAATCCGGCAATACGCACGAGGTGATGTGCGAGCTTTTTCAAGCTATGAATATGAAGTCTGTAGACCGGCCAGCCGCGAGGATAAAGACCTGGGCCGATGACTTTCCTCACGTCAATGGCGGCATGTTCTCAGGTGGAGCGGAATGCCCGCGGTTCAGCCGCATTGCGCGCTCTTACTTATTGTCGGTCGGCAGCTTGGAATGGGACAAGATTAATCCCGACATTTTCGGATCGATGATTCAAGCCGTTGCCGACGATGATGAGCGGGGGAATCTCGGCATGCATTATACAAGCGTGCCTAATATTCTGAAGGTATTAAACCCCCTCTTTCTGGACGATTTGCGCGCTCAGCTTGCATCGGCAGGAAACAACGTTCGAAAGCTCAGGAACCTCCGACGCCGTCTTTCGAATATGCGTGTATTTGACCCTGCATGCGGGTCTGGCAATTTCTTAGTCATTGCCTACAAGGAAATGCGCGCGATAGAGCATGAGATCGTTGTGCAGACGCGAGATGAGCCAAAGAGCGTTATCCCACTATCGAATTTCTACGGCATCGAGATCAAGAGTTTCGCCGTGGAGATTGCTCGGCTCGCTTTGTTGATTGCTGAGTTTCAAGCAGACTGCATTTACCTCAGCCAACGCGAGGCACGCGCCATGGTGCTGCCTCTTCATGAGACCGGCCAAATACATGTCGGCAACGCATTGCGGCGCGAGTGGCTCGAAATCTGCCCGCCAACCTCGGCCAAGTTAGCCGTCGAGCGCGATCTAGCCGGACCGACAGGGAGGCTCGCACTCGAACCATTCGACGGATCGGAAGTTCGGATCGAAACATATATCTGCGGCAATCCTCCGTATGGAGGAAGCAAGTGGCAGACGGAAGATCAAAAGGAAGACTTGCGCCTTGCTTGCAGCTCGCAGATTAGGGACTGGAGGTCTCTTGACTATGTTGCGGGATGGTTTGTGAAAGCTTCAGACTACGCGAAGCACGAACCGTCTCGCGCCGCGTTTGTTAGTACCAATTCAGTGTGTCAGGGACAGATGGTGCCTGTCCTATGGCCAACATTGCTTGAAGATCGCTCGATCGTATTTGCGCACACTTCATTCAAGTGGTCGAATCTGGCTAGTCGCAATGCCGGAGTAATAGTTGTCATCGTCGGCCTCGGCGAAAGAACAAAAGGCACCCGCTTGCTTTATGTGGGCGAAGGTGCGGATGTCACGGTTCATTCGGTAGAGAATATCAACGCTTATCTCATTCCCGCGAATGACATTATTGTCGAGCCCCGTGATCGACCTTTATCTGACCTGTCGTCGATGTTGTTCGGCAACATGCCGAGAGACGGTGGTCATCTGTGCCTAAGCGTTGACGAGATGAGGTTGGCCTCTTCGGCTTCGCCGAACGCCAAGCGCTGGGTGAAGCGCTATATGGGGTCGGAGGACATGATCAATGGTGGCGTGAGGGGCTGCCTATGGATTCCTGACGAGGATGCAGATCTCGCCAAATCTGACCCATTCGCAGGCCCCCGGTTAAAACAAGTCGAGCTTGTTCGCGCGGCAAGCGCGGCGCCTTCGACGCGTAGCTTTGCAAAACGGTCTCATCGTTTCGTTCAAATTCAAGGGGTGGCTAAAACACGGACGATTGCCGTCGCAAAGGTTTCCTCTGAGAGACGCGCTTACATTCCTGCCACACTATATGATGACAGTACGATCATCAGTGATCTACTATTTGGTATTTACGACGCGCCATTGTGGAATCTCGCAATCGTTGCTTGCCGTCTGCACCTTGTTTGGATTGCGACTGTCTGCGGAAAGTTGAAGAACGATTTTCGGTATTCAAATACGCTGGGCTGGAACACATTTCCGGTACCTATACTAACTGATCGCAACAAGGATGAACTGTCAAAACGAGCAGAGGACATTCTACTTGCACGAGAGGCGCACTTTCCAGCTACCCTAGCCAATCTGTACGATCCTGAGGGCATGCCTGATGATCTTCGTCGAGCTCATGACGCAAATGATGAGGCCATCGAGCGCATTTACATCGGCCGCCGCTTTAGAAATGACACTGAGCGTCTTGAAAAGCTCTTCGACCTGTTCTCGCGAATGAAGGTGGAGAAGAACGAACCCAAAAGGAAGACGAAGAGCGTGGCATGATACCAGACAACCCAACAAACAAAAGGACTCTGCCGTCCGTCTCAATTTCGACCGCGAGGACGGGAGCGTCCACAAAGCAGAACGAAATGGGTATGCGCGTCATGCAAGAGCGCGTTTATGCCCATCGCGGCGAACAGTACTTACTAATCAAATCGCCGCCCGCCTCGGGAAAGTCGCGCGCGCTCATGTTCGTGGCGCTCGATAAGTTACACAAACAGGGCTTGAAGCAGGCAATCATTGTCGTACCGGAGAAATCCATTGGTGGAAGCTTTGCCGACGAAAAACTAACGGCCAATGGGTTCTGGTCAGACTGGACGGTCAACCCGCAATGGAATCTATGCAACGCCCCTGGCATTGATGAGCCAAAAGTAGCAAAGTCGAAAGTAAAAGCGGTCGGCGAATTTCTTGCCTCAGATGACAAGGTGCTCGTCTGCACCCATGCGACATTCCGCTTTGCAGTGGAAGAGTTAGGCATTGAAGCGTTCGACAATCGGCTGATCGCTGTTGATGAGTTTCATCATGTCAGCAGCAATCCCGACAATAAGCTCGGAAGCCAGCTTGAGCAGTTAATCGCTCGCGATAAGACTCACATCGTCGCTATGACTGGATCGTATTTCCGGGGCGATGCAGAGCCCGTATTGGCGCCTGGCGACGAAGCCAAGTTCGAAACCGTCACCTATACCTACTATGAACAACTGAATGGCTATGAACATCTGAAGTCGCTTGATATTGGCTATTTCTTCTACACCCAGCGCTATCTGGACGCGATAATGAAGGTGCTCGATCCCACCTTCAAAACGATTGTGCATATTCCCAATGTGAATTCACGTGAAAGCACGAAGGATAAGCATAAAGAAGTCGAAGAGATCATGGATGCCCTAGGCGTCTGGAAAGGTGTCGACGCTGACACGGGTTTCCACATGATCGAGTTGCCGAACGGCAGGGTAATCAGGGTCGCTGACTTGGTCGACGACGATCCGTCGAGGCGGGAAAAGGTTTCAGCTGCACTCAAGGAACCTAAGCAACGCGACAACCGCGACCACGTCGATATTATTATCGCCCTCGGCATGGCGAAAGAGGGCTTTGACTGGATTTGGTGCGAACACGCGCTAACGGTTGGCTACCGCAGCAGCCTCACGGAAATTATCCAGATCATCGGTCGGGCGACCCGGGATGCCCCGGGGAAAGAGAGATCGAGATTCACCAACCTCATTGCCGAAGTGGACGCCGCACAGCCTCTCGTCGTCGATGCCTTAAACGATACGCTGAAAGCTATTGCCGCAAGCCTCTTGATGGAACAGGTTCTCGCCCCCCGGTTCGAGTTCACGCCAAAGAATGCCGGGAAGAAGGAAGGCTTTGACTACGGGCCTAATGGCTATTCCGAGGACAACCCCCGTAACGTTGGCTATAACGAGGCCACAGGGCAGTTCCATTTTGAGATCAAGGGGTTGGTAACGCCGGAGAGTCCTGAAGCCACTAGAATCTGCCGCGAAGACCTGAATGAGGTCATTACTGCGTTTGTACAGGATAAAGCTGCACTAGAACGCGGCATTTTTGATCGCGAGAACACCGTGCCAGAGGAGTTGACGGTTGCTCGCATGGGCAAGATCGTCCGCGGCCGGTATCCGGAGCTCAGTGAAGCAGACCAAGAGGCTGTCCGTCAGCATGCAATCGCCGCGCTCAACCTGACGCAGGAAGCCAAACGGCTCGCCAGAGAAGAAAATGCCGAGCTGACTGCGAACACCGCGCTGTTGGATGGCGTGCGCAAAATTGCGATGGATGTTCGGGAACTCGACATCGACCTGATCGATCACATCAATCCTTTCGAGGCTGCATACGCAGTGGTCGCAAAAGCGATGGATGAAAACGTCTTGAAGCAAGTAAAGGCAGTCATTGAAGCTAAGCGCGTGACCTTGAGCTATGAGGAAGCCCGCGATCTTGCCGTGCGTGCGCTCAAGTACAAACAGGAACGCGGACGTTCCCCTGAGATCACCTCGCAAGATGCTTGGGAAAAGAAACTGGCCGAGGGCGTTGCCGCTCTCGCCCGCTTTAGATCGCAGGCCGCAAATGGCTGAGCTCTCAGACGACGAACTGCTTGCCGAACTGGGCGTAACGATCGCGCCCAAGAAGGCTGCTGAGCGGACTGCGCGCGAGGAGCGTATCATCGCGGGGTTTGAGGATATTGTCAGATTTCGGGAGGAGCATGACCGCATTCCACAACACGGGGAACAGCGGGATGTATTCGAACGGCTCTATGCCGTCCGTCTGGAGCGCCTCCGGGCCACGCCGGAATGTCGTGAATTGCTCGCTTCGTTTGATCGATATGGGTTGCTGGCCGTGCTGGGGACCGCTGAGTTATTACCGGCGGAATCGCTTGACGATGAGGCCTTATTGGCCGAACTCGGTGTGGACGTTCCCAGGACGGATGATATCTCGGTGCTCCGGCATGTAGTCTCCCGGGAGGAGAAGCGGGCAGCCGAAGAAATCGCAAACAGGACACCGTGCGAAGATTTCGAGACGTTCAAGCCACTATTCGATCAGGTCCGCAATGAGCTGGATATAGGTCAGAGAGCGACCCGGACACTCGACAAAGCTGAGATGCAGCTTTCCGATATACGACCGGGCGAATGGTTCGTGGTAGGCGGGCAGATGGCGTACATCGCTGCCGCGGGTGGTGAATTCGTTACTGAATACGACCGCAGAGATCGACGTCTTCGCGTAGTTTACGACAATGGAACCGAGAGCAATGTTTTAGCCCGGTCATTTCAGAAGGCCTTGTCCCGCGATGATGCTGGTCGCCGTATTACAAATCCATCGGCAGGCCCACTGTTCGGTAATGAAGCCGAGAGCGATGACCTCGAAAGCGGCACTATCTACGTCTTGCGGAGCAAGTCGAATTTGCCCGAGGTCGCCAAGCACCGTGAACTCATCCATAAGATCGGTGTTACGGGCGGATCGGTAGAGGTCCGTATTACACAAGCTGCTCAGGACCCGACTTATCTCCTCGCCGATGTTCAGGTCGTGGCGACGTATAAGCTGTATAATATCAATCGGACACGAC
>JAPLPC010000583.1 GCA_026400425.1 Hyphomicrobiales bacterium
CGGCGCCGGCCATCACGGCCTCACTTGCGCGGCCTATCTCGCGATGGCCGGACTGCGCGTCAAGATGGTGGACCGCCGCAGCGTGGTCGGCGGCGCTGCGGTGACGGAGGAGTTTCACCCCGGTTTTCGCAATTCGGTGGCGTCCTACACCGTCAGCCTGCTCAATCCGCAGATTATCGGCGATCTCAAACTGCATGAACACGGCTTGCGCATCGTCGAACGCAAGGCGCAGAATTTTCTGCCCACGCCCGAGGGCTCCTATCTGCTCACCGGCGAAGGGCGCACGCAGCAATCGGTCGCGGCACTGAGCGCCCGCGATGCCGAACGGATCGGCGCCTTCTCGCAGCAGCTCGAGGTGATCGCCGACGTGCTGCGCGCCTTCGTGCTGAGGGCGCCGCCAAACCTGGTGCAGGGTTTTGGTCTCGCCACCATTTCCGAAGCCATCAATGCGCTGGGCACCGCCAACGTGCTCAACAAACTCACCATCGAACAGCAACGCATCCTGCTCGATCTGTTCACCTGCTCGGCAGGCGAGATGCTCGACGACGTGTTCGAACACGATCTCGTCAAGGCGCTGTTCGGCTTCGACGCCGTGGTCGGCAATTATGCGAGCCCGTATGCCGCGGGCTCCGCCTATGTGATGCTGCATCACGCCTTCGGCGAGGTGAACGGCAAGAAGGGCGTCTGGGGCCACGCGATCGGCGGCATGGGTGCGATCACCCAAGCGATGGCAGCGGCGGCACGCAGCCACGGCGTCGACATCACGCTCGGCAATGGCGTGCGCGAAGTGCTGGTGGAGCGCGACCGCGCCGTCGGCGTGGTGCTGGACAACGGCGACAGCATTCGCGCCAAATATGTGATCTCCAACGTCAATCCGAAGCTGCTCTACACGCGGTTGACGCCGGCTGAAGCGTTGCCGAGCGGATTTCGCGACCGCATGAACAATTGGCGCGGCGGCTCCGGCACGTTTCGCATGAATGTGGCGCTCAGCACCATGCCCTCATTCACGGCACTCCCCGGCGCCGGAGATCACCTCACCGCCGGCATCATCATCGCGCCGAGCCTGAGCTACATGGAGCGCGCCTGGCTGGATGCGAAGCAGGACGGCTGGAGCAAGCAGCCCATCGTCGAAGTGCTGATCCCCTCCACGCTCGACGATAGCTTAAGCCCGCCGGGCCAGCATGTCGCCAGCCTGTTCTGCCAGCATGTGGCGCCGGAACTACCGAACGGCATGGCTTGGGACGACCACCGCGACACCGTGGCCGATCTGATGATCAAGACGGTGGACGATTACGCCCCAGGCTTCGCCGCCAGCGTGCTCGGCCGGCAGGCCCTGTCGCCACTCGATCTCGAGCGCGACTTCGGCCTGATCGGCGGCGATATCTTCCACGGCGCGCTGAGCCTGAACCAGCTGTTCTCGGCGCGGCCAATGCTGGGTCATGCTGACTATCGCGGACCGCTAAAGGGCCTCTATCACTGCGGTTCCGGCGCCCATCCGGGCGGCGGCGTGACCGGCGCACCAGGCCACAACGCTGCGAAGACCGTGCTGCGGGATCACCGGGCGCTATTTGGATAAACCTGTTGATGGGCTGTGGAAAAGGCTGTGATCAAGCAGTGGTCAAAGCCGGTATAAGCCTGTCCACAAACGCGGGATATCAAGCGGACAGCTCGGGTATAATCCTGTACATCGCCGGGTATCATCGGCGGGATAAACCCTGTACGAAACGCCTATCACCCTGTGCATGTCCAGTTCACGACCCGTCCGGATCCGCGATGACCATTCAAGGCACCAGCCGCGCAACTTTCGCCGTCGGCGATGAATTCAGCGCCAAGCGCATTGTCGATCTGCTCACCGAAAGTTTCGAAGAGGGCGAAGCCGCCATCGCGGCGTTCGAGAATCCGCAGGGGCGTTGGGATGTCACCGTGCATTTCGCCGATCCGCCGGACGAAGCGTCGATCCGCAACCTGGTCGCCCTCGCGTCGGACGATACGGTGGCCGCCAGCATCGTGTTCGACACGATCGAAGCCAAGGACTGGGTCAAAGCGAGTCTCGAAGGCCTGGTCCCCGTGCGCGCCGGACGCTTCATCGTCCATGGCAGCCACGATCGCGACAAGGTGCGCGACAATCAGTTGGGTATCGAGATCGAAGCAGCACTGGCGTTCGGCACCGGCCATCACGGCACCACCCGCGGCTGCCTGATCTATCTCGACTATGTGCTGCGCTCGAAGGCGCCAAAGCGCATTCTCGATCTCGGCACCGGCACCGGCGTGCTCGCCATTGCCGCTGCCAAGGCCACCAAGAAGCACGTGCTGGCCACCGATATCGATGCGATGTCGGTGAAGGTGGCGCATGAGAACATGCGGCTGAACGGCGTCGGCAATCTGGTCGAGACCGTGTGCGCCACCGGCTTCTCGTCACCAGCCATCGCAAAGCACGCGCCGTTCGACCTGATCCTGGCCAACATCCTCGCCAACCCGCTCCGCGCCATGGCCACCGATATGGAGCGGCATATGGCCCGCAATGGCATGATCATCCTGTCGGGTCTGTTGCCGCATCAGGCCACCAGCGTAATCGTGGCCTATCGGGCGCGCGGCTTGGTGTTGCTGCGACAGCAGATCATCGAAGGCTGGAGCAGCCTGCTGATGCAACGCGCCGGTTGAGACACCACGCCGCAAAGCGCTTGGATGCTCTATCGCGGCAGCGGCCGTCGCGGCGGCGCATGATCGGTCCTCTCGTCATCGCGCACGCGGGCTTCGACAAAGCGTCCAAGCACCTGAATGATGCCGCTGCGCGAAGACGAAGCTGAGGTCTGGGACGCGGATGTTTGCGAGGCTGACGTTTGCGAGTTTGACTGCCGCTTCCAAGAGGAAACAGAAGCGGATTGCCGTCGGGGCAGGATCTTCTCGAACGTGAAGGCGGGCATGGTGTTTCCCCTCGTCGTTGAGTTGAAGCACAAAGACCGGGCGGTCTTCCGGAGAGGCAACACCGTGCAATGCGAAAACGTTCCGCTCTCGGCGTTCTCTCGCCGGAATTTCAAGCATAACCTGTGCCAGATTTCAGCAACCCTGCCCCTCGATTGCCCGCGCCACGACCCGCCCATAGGATGTCCGCACCATGTTCGAAGCTCATTTC
Organism: Hyphomicrobiales bacterium; assembly: GCA_026400425.1. Taxonomy (GTDB): domain Bacteria; phylum Pseudomonadota; class Alphaproteobacteria; order Rhizobiales; family Xanthobacteraceae; genus Tardiphaga. Next base: position 3,134 of record JAPLPC010000583.1, read on the forward strand.
CAGACCTTTGAGGATCCCGCGGGCGGTGTTGCGCTGACGGCGCGACTGGCGGCATTGCGCGAGCAGCTGCGGCTCAAAAAGCTGACGGGCTTCGTGATTCCCCGCGCCGATCAGCAGCAGAATGAATATGTGCCGGCGTCCGAAGAGCGGCTGGCCTGGCTGACCGGCTTCACCGGATCGGCCGGCATGGCGGTGGTGCTCTTGCAGGACGCCGCCGTGTTCGTCGATGGCCGCTACACGGTGCAGGTCAAAAAGCAGGTCGATACGTCCGCCTGGAGCGTCGCCTCTCTGGTCGAGCCGCCGCCCGAAAGCTGGCTCACGGAGCACCTGAAGCCGGGCGATCGCCTGGGATTTGATCCGTGGCTGCACACCACGGCGTCAGCCGAGCGGCTCAAGGCCGCCTGCGCCAAGGCCGGCGCGGAACTCGTTGCCGTGGCGGCCAATCCGGTCGATGACATCTGGCACGAGCGCCCTGCTCCACCGATCGGCGCAGTGACGATCCATGCGATGGAATATGCCGGCGAGAACGAGGCGGACAAGCTCGGCCGAATCCGTGCGGAGATCGATCGGCTCGGCGCCGATGCCATCGTCCTGTCCGACTCGCATGCGGTGGCCTGGACCTTCAACATCCGCGGCGCCGATGTGTCGCATACGCCGCTGCCGCTGTCCTATGCGCTGGTGCCGAAGGACGGCCGGCCACAGATCTTCATCGATCATCGCAAGCTGACCAACAGCTCGCGCGATCATCTCGAAGCATCGGCGGACGTGCACGAGCCGGACGGCCTGGCGACCTCGCTGCGCGATCTGGCCGCCGGCGGTGCCGCCATCGCGCTCGACAGCGCAACGGCGGCAGATGCGCTGAGCCGATTGATCGCTGCGGCCGGCGGCACGCCAGTGCGCGGCAACGACCCGATCGCACTGCTGAAGGCGGTGAAGAATCCGGTCGAGATCAAGGGCACGCAAACCGCGCA
>JAPLPC010000153.1 GCA_026400425.1 Hyphomicrobiales bacterium
GAAGACAGCCAGCAGAAGGTGGCGGGATCGAAATAGGGCAGACCCGACCTTTGACGGCCAGTACCTGCTCACCAACATCACGACCGCCGCTGCGGGCGCCGATGCCGATCCGGAATCAGACACTCAACCCGAGGAGAACTGCCATGCAGATCAATCCCTATCTCCACTACGACGGAAATTGCGAGGAAGCCTTCAGGTTCTACCAGACGGCGATCGGTGCCAGGATCGATGTGATCATGCATGTCGAAGGCTCGCCGGCGGCGGAGCAGATGCCACCTGCGATGGCCAAGAAAGTGCTGCATGCGCAGCTCTCGATCGATGGCGATGTGATCATGGCGTCAGATTGCCCACCGGATTACTTCGAGAAGATGCAGGGCTTCTCCGTCTGCCTGCAGGCGCAGACCGCGGCCGAGGGCGAGAAGTGGTTCAACGCGCTGGCCGAAGGCGGCGAGGCGAAGATGCCGTTTGCCGCCACGTTCTGGTCAAAGGGCTTTGGCATGTGCATCGACAAGTTCGGCGTGCCATGGATGATCAACACCGAACAGGATTCCCTCGACCAGTGACGGGTCTGCCGCTGTCTTCCCGCGCCCTGCGGGAAGACACGCCGACGCCTTCGATTTGAAAAGTATCTGCCATGTCTCCGTTTGCCCGTAACGCCATCGTGCTCGGCCTGCTGTGTGCCGTCGGGCCGTTCGCCATCGACATGTATCTGCCGGCACTGCCCGATATCGAAACCGACCTTCGTGCCTCGACATCGGCGACGCAGCTGACGCTGACTTCTTATTTCATCGCGTTCGGCCTGTGCCAGATCGCCTATGGTCCTCTCTCCGATGTCTATGGTCGCAAAGCGCCGCTCTATGCGGGGCTGGCGCTGTTCGTCGCCGGCTCGGTCGGCTGTGCTTTGGCGCCCTCTGTCGCATGGCTGATTGCATGTCGCGTCGCGCAGGGTGCCGGCGCCGCGGCGATGGGCGTGATTCCGCGTGCCATCGTCCGCGATCTGCACACCGGTATCGAAGCCACGCGGCTGATGGCGCTGGTGATGCTGGTATTCTCGGTCTCGCCGATTCTCGCGCCGCTCGGCGGCAGCGCGCTGATCGTGCCGTTCGGCTGGCGCGCGGTGTTCGTCGCGGTGACGATCGCGGCATTGATCGCCACAGTGTTGCTGGCGACGATGCTGCCGGAAACACGACCCGCGCATGAACGGATCCGCGGCGATGTGCGCAGCGTGCTCGGGCATTTTGGCACGTTGTTCCGCGACAGGCATTTTCTCGGGCTCACCTTCATCGGCGGCCTCGGCATGTCCAGCTTCTTCGCTTTCCTGTCGATGTCGTCCTTCGTCTATATCAGGACCTACGGCATGACGCTGGCGGAATACAGCGTCGCGTTCTCGATCAATGCCGTCGGCTTCATCGGCATGTCGCAACTGGCAGGCCGCCTCGGTGCCCGCTTCGGCATGGAGCGCGTGGTGATAGGCGCCGTCCTCGCTTACGCGTCGTTTGCGGTGCTGCTGCTGGTGATGACGTGGGCCGGATTCACCGGTCTGTGGGTCTTGATGCCGCTGCTGTTTGCGTCATTCGCCTTTCTCGGCCTGGTGATTCCGTCGACGATGGTGCTGTCGCTGGAAAACCACGGCCCGATCGCCGGCAGTGCCAGCGCGCTCGGCGGTACGCTGCAGATGCTGACCGGCGGCGCCGTGATTGCTGTCGCCGGACTGTTCTTCGACGGCACGTCGCTGCCGATGGTGGTCACGATCGCGCTGACGGCGGTGGCGGCCTTGGTCATCACCATGGCCACGCTGCGGCCCCGCCGGTTGTCAGCGCAGCGCGCTTGCTCGCCTGCCTTACCCGTTGATGCCTTCGCGGCGTAGCGTCGGCAGGCCGATGCCGGTGGCGTCGAAGCCGCCATCCACGGCCAGCATCTGGCCGGTGATGTAGCTGGCGCGGTCGCTGCACAGGAAGTAGATGGCATCGGCCAATTCGTCCTCGCCGCCATAGCGGTTGAGCGGAATGGCATCGTGATAGTCGGCGCGGATCGCCGGCGTATGCACGGCCTTGGCCATCGCTGTCTCCACCGGTCCGGGCGCCACGGCATTGACGCGGATGCCCAGCAGCGCCAGTTCGACGGCGCATTGCTTGGTGAAGTGGACGATGCCGGCCTTGCTGGTGCCGTAAGCGACGCGGAGCGTCGATGCCCGCAATGCTGAGATCGAGGCAATGTTGACGATGGCGCCGCCGCCATGCTCGCGCATCAGGGGCGCGGCGGCCTTGGTGCACAGGAACGGTCCGGTGAGATTCACCGCCATGATGCGTTCCCATTCGTCCAGCGTCGTCTCCAGCACCGGCTTGAAATTCGCGATGCCGGCATTGTTGACCAGCGCATCGAGGCGACCGAAGCGGGCCTGCACTTCTGCAAAGGCGTGCGCCACCGCGGTTTCGTCGGATACGTCTGCAGGCAGCGCCAGTGTGTTGTCGGGATCGTTGAGGGCCTTGACGCTGGCCGCGAGCAGCTCGGCCTCGATATCCAGCAGCGCCACACGGTAGCCTTCGCCGAGAAACCGCTTGGCGACCGCAAGCCCGATGCCGCGCGCGGCACCGGTGACGAGCGCCACTTTGCCGGTCTGTTTGCTGTCCGTCTTGGTCATGTCCTGCCCATCAGTTTGATCGTTGCAGGCTGTTTATGAAATGACGACGGCCGGGACAAGCCCGGCCGTCGCGCATTGCAGGGGAGCTATCCTTAGAACCGGTACGTCGCCGTTCCCAGCACGGTGCGGCCGAGCCCGTAATAGCAGTCGCCGCGGGCATAGCACGCCGCCACATAGCGCTCGTCGCTGATGTTGTTGGCGTTGATCTGCAGCCGGAACGGGCCCGGGTCCCATGCAATCATCATGTCGAACAGCG
>JAPLPC010000642.1 GCA_026400425.1 Hyphomicrobiales bacterium
ACGTGAAAGCGTTCTCTTCGCCGCCGATCCGCTGCACGGTCTGGGAGAATTCGCCGACCGGATGTTTGGCGGTGCCCTTGAACATCAGGTGTTCGAGGAAATGCGCGAGCCCGGATTTGCCGGGCGTCTCGTCGGCCGAGCCGACCTTGTACCAGATCATCTGCGTGACCACCGGCGTGCGGTGATCCTCGATGACGACCACCTGCATGCCGTTGTCGAGCTTGAAGGTGGTCGGAGGCTTCGCGCCGTCCGTCTGCGCTTGCGCAGCAAATGGCAGGCTGCCGGCAAGCAACAGCGTGGATAAGGCGGCGGAGCGCACTGCGCGGGCGAATGAGATGATCATGACGGGGCTTGTTGCTCCTCGGCGCAGGCGAGCGATCGCGCCGGCCGCGCAGACAGGCCGGTGGACGGCATCGGAATGGTTGCGCAGAAATGGCGGCGCGCATGGCGCGCCGCAAGCCATGATGGCTGAGATCGCGGCAACGGCAGCGCCGGGATCAATACTTACCCGTCATCGGGTTCAGATGGTATTCGTTCCGCATCACGTCCTTGGGACCGGTGCCGTAGGCATAGCCGGACGCCGGCGTCTGGTAGCCGGCGGGCGGCTGTGTCAGCGCTTCGCGGGTCGGTTCGCCCTCGAACTTGGCAGTCTCGGGCTTGTTGCCGCCGAACAGGTTCTTGAACATGCCGCTGGTCACGCCGAGCTGGCTCGGACTCAGCACGATATTCTTGTTCGGATCGCCCGGATGAGAGTTGTCCACGTTCGATGAACTGACCCGGCCGCGCTTCGGCGCCATTTCAGTCGGGGTCAACGGTCGCGAGGCTTCCAGCACTTCTTCCGGTCGCCCGCGCTGCGCAGCGGCGGCGGCTTCGCGCTGGCGCCTGACGTCGGGATCCTTCGGCCAGTTGGCGACATTGTTGGGCGAGGTCGCAGCCGCCGGCTGCGGCAGGTCGAGCCGGGGCGGAACCACCAGCGGCGAGCGCTCGCGGTAATCGATCCCGGAGTTTTCCATGTTGGTGCCGCCAAGGCCCGTCATCAGCGACTTGATGGCCTTCTCTTCGAATGTCAGATTTTCGTCGTCTTCGGCATGTGCAACCGAGGCGGCCATGGCCAGGCCGAGGCCGCAGGCGACGCCACACGCAATGACGGTCAGCCGCAGGGAGCGCTTCAGAGCGCCCGATGAAAGGTGCAGAGCCCAACCGGTCCCGGTCTCGCGCATCGTGTTCATCCTGTTCAAATCTCTGGCGGATCGCCCAGTCTGGCGCAGCTCCACCGATATCCCCCGTGGCCTCGCTATCCGCTGGGATCAGGGCGCTTTTACGGCGGGCGTTCCGAAGAACGAGTCATACAGCAGAGCGGCCACCCCGGCAACGATGGCGACATCGGCGATGTTGAACACGTACCAGCTGTAGGTCTTGCCGCCGATTTCCGCGTGCAACAGTGCAAAATCGACCACCGCGCCATAGGCGAACCGGTCGATGGCATGGCCGATCGCGCCCCCGATGATGAGCCCGAGTGCAATTGTCGCAAGCCGGTTATGGGCGCGGAGCATCCAGACGGTGAGGGCGATGACCGCCACGATCTTGAATCCGACCAGCAGCACCTGACCTGTGGGCCCGGAATCCGAGAACCAGCCGTAGCTGATGCCGGTATTCCAGGCCAGGATCAGGTCGAAGAACGGCAGCACCTTCACCAGCCCGCGATGGCCGAGATCGAAGCCATGGAGCAGCCACAGCTTGGTCGCCTGATCCAGGATCAGTGTGGCCGCGGCGACGAGCAGGCCGGAGCGGGCGATCGGCGTCACACGGCCACTCCCAGCGCCTTCCATTCGCGCAGCGCCTGCGCGTCGCGCGGGGTGACGTCGGGATATTCGCTATCCTCGCCCACCGTCGGCAGGATCTTCCATGACCGCGCGCATTTGGTGCCGACCGCCTTCTCGACCACGACGGCGACGCCGAGGATGTCATGCAGCTTGAACGCGTCGGCGGGCGCGTCGCCTTCGTGCACTTCGTAGCTCGAGGTAATGCAGACCTCTGCCAGATCGGTATCGAACAAGGTCGCGATCAAGGCACGGTCGGCGATGTAGATCACCGGCGAGGCTTCCAGCGACGAGCCGATCTTCTTGGCGGCCCGCTCCACTTCCAGCGCGCCGGTGACGACGCGGCGGACGTTGCGGATGCTGTCCCATTTAGTGGCGAGCGCGTCGTCCACGAAACGGCTGAGCCCTTCCGGGAATACGGTCAGATGCACCGACGGCTCGGCGTCCGGGCGATACATCCGCCAGGCCTCGTCCATGGTGAATGACAGGATCGGCGCCAGCCACTTGAGGATCACGTCGCAGATGGTGTCGATCGCCGTCAGCGCCGCCTTGCGCGCCAGCGACGACGGCGCGTCGCAATACAGCGTGTCCTTGCGGATATCAAAATAGAACGCCGACAACTCGGTGTTCATGAACGTCGCAAGCGTCGCCACGACGGTCTTGTAGTCGAAGTCGCGATAGGCCTGCTGCACCTTCGCATCGATATCGGCGAGCTGATGGAGCATCAGCCGTTCGAGCTCGGGCATCTCGGCAAACGTCACGGCATCGTCCGGCTTGTAATGCGCCAGCGTGCCCAGCATCCAGCGCACGCTGTTGCGCAGCTTGCGATAGGTCTCGATGGTGTTCTTGATGATCTCGGGGCCGATGCGCTGATCGTCCGCATAGTCGGTGGCGCAGACCCACAGCCGCAGAATATCCGCGCCGGAGTCCTTGATGACCTTCTGCGGCTCGATGGTGTTGCCGAGCGACTTCGACATCTTGCGGCCGTTCTCGTCCAGCGTGAAGCCGTGGGTCAGCACGACGTCATAGGGCGCGCGACCGCGGGTGCCGCAGCTCTCCAGCAGCGAGGAGTGAAACCAGCCGCGATGCTGGTCGGAGCCTTCGAGATACATCACGGTATCCTGGCCGCCATCGACTTTGCGCTTGATGCCGGCGAGGCCCGGGAAGTGTACGGGATCCTCCAGCACGAAGGCGTGCGTCGAGCCCGAGTCGAACCAGACGTCGCAGATGTCGTCGACCTTCTTCCAGTCTTCGTTGGCGAGCGAGCCGAGGAACCGCTCGCGCGCGCCTTCGGCATACCAGGCGTCGGCGCCTTCCTGCTCGAACGCGTCGGCGATCCGCTTATTGACGGCGTCGTCGCGCAGGATCTCGGCCGAGCCGTCACCGGCCTCGCGCACGAACACGGCGATCGGCACGCCCCAGGCCCGCTGCCGCGACACCACCCAGTCGGGCCGCCCGGCGATCATGCCGGTGATGCGGTTCTGGCCTGCGGCGGGCACCCATTGCGTGACCTTGATGGCGTCGAGAGCGAGCGCGCGCAGCGTCTGCTCCCCTCCCCCTTGTGGGGAGGTGCCGGGGGTGGGGGTAGCCGCAGATGACGTCGCCTG
>JAPLPC010000021.1 GCA_026400425.1 Hyphomicrobiales bacterium
ACGGCTTCGCCATCATCGCGCTGATCATCCTGCACAGCCGGCTGCCCGCCGGGCGGCGCACGCTGGTGCAGATTTTTCCGGGCATCATCTTCACGATGCTGGCCTCGCTGGCATCGGGTATCGGCTTCGGTCTCTACCTCGCGCGCTTCGCCACCAATTACGTGACGATGTATGCGGGGCTGGCCTCGGTGATCATCGCGCTGGTGTTCCTGTATTTCATCTCCGCGATCTTCGTGTTCGGCGGCTCGCTCAACGCTGCGATCATTCGCTCGAAGCTGCAGAACGGCGTTTCACAGCAAGAAGCGCAGTCGCTAGCGCCCGTGGAGAAACCGGCTTGACCAGGAACCGGTCGGCGCCGGCCTGAAGCGCCGCCGTCTCGTCCTCGTCGCGACCAGACACGCCGATGATGGCGATGCGGCCGGGTTTGTGACCCAATGCGCGGATCTGCCGGATCGCCGCGATGCCGCTGATATCCGGCAGCACCATATCCATCAGAACCGCATCGAAGTCACCGTTCGCGACACGCCCTGCGGCATCCTCGCCGCGGCCGACGAATTCGGTGTGATGGCCGAGCTCGGTGAGGATGGCATTCAGCACCACGCGGCCGAACGGATTGTCCTCGACGCTGAGAATGCGCAGCGCCTCGGCCGCAGCCGTGGCCTCCACCGATTGCGCCAGTTCGGCGATCTCGCCGCGCACCGGATCCAGCGCCACCACCAGCGTGAAGGTGGTGCCACCGCCGCGACGCTGGCGGGCGACGATGTCGCCGCCCATTGCCTTGGCCAGTTGCCGCACTGAAAACAGGCCAAGCCCGGCGCCGCCGAAACGCGCTGCGATGGAGACATTGGCCTGCGAGAACGGCCGAAACAGCTTCTTGGTCTCGGCAAGCGTCAGCCCTATCCCCGAATCGGACACCGCGAAGGACACACCGACCTTGCCGGCGATCCGGACCGGGGCGACCTTCAGCGCGACATCGCCCTGCTCGGTGAATTTGACCGCGTTGTCGATCAGGTTCTCCAGCGCCGCGCGCAGCCGAACCGGATCTCCGAGGGCGAAGTTGGGCAGTTTGTCGGAAATCGAGACGGTGGCCTGCAGGCCATTCGCCGTCGCGCGCCCGGCCAGCGAATCGCCGGCGGCGCGGATCAGGGTGCGCAGATCGAAAAAATCCTGCCGCAGGTCGAGCCCGGCACTTTGGTTTCGGGCGGCATCGACGAACAGCGTGGCGAGCCCGGCGAGATGTTCGGCACCGGTTTTGATGGTCTCGACCCAGCGGCGCTCGCGTTCGCCGAGTTCCGACGTCGCCAGCAGATCGCTGACGGCGAGAATGCCGGTGAGCGGGGTGCGGACTTCATGCGCGAACATCGCCAGCGCCTGTTCGACCATCGAGTCCGCGCGCATGGCGGCCGGGGCAATACGCGGCTTTCGCGCCACCGTCTTGGCAACGCGTTCCTTCACCGTCTTCGGCTTTGCGATTGTCGTGCTACGCTTCCGCGGCCTGCGCGGCGCGCGCGATGTCAGCGCCATTGGATGCCCACTCGTCTGCCGCACCATGCCATGGCAGAGCGGGCAGAGTCACGCCGGCGGGCGCATCGAGATTGGGATAACCTTACCCGTATCACTGCGGATCGCGATCTCTGCGGGGCAACGTCATGGCTGCTGCGGCAATCCGACCATTCGGCGGATATCCGAGGCCGTCGCACCTTCTGCGCGCCATTCGCGAAGGCTCCTGGAGCCGATCGACTTCGACAGCTTGGCGCCGCTCTGATCGCGCAGCAGCGCGTGATGCCGGTAGACCGGCGCGGGCAGGCCGAGCAATTGCTGCAACAAGCGATGCACGCTGGTGGACCAGAACAGATCCTGGCCGCGAACCACATCGGTGACGCCCTGCAAGGCGTCGTCGACGACGACGGACAGATGATAGCTGGTCGGCACTTCCTTGCGCGCCAGAATGACATCGCCCCAGGCCGCCGGCCGTGCCGCGACCTCAGCGGTCTCACCATCCGGTCCTGCGCCGCGCTTCTGCCAGACCAATGGACCCGCCTGCGCAATGGCGGCTGCCATATCGAGCCGCAACGCCATCGGCGCGCCGGCCTCCTTCAGGTGGGCGACCTCGTCGGCGGTGAGAGATTTCGCCGTGCCGGGATACAGCGGCGCTCCATCGGGATCGCGCGGCCACGGGCCGTTCGCCTCGGCGGCGGCCACCAGTTGTGCAATCTCGGTTCGGCTCTCGAAGCTCGGATACAGCAGGCCCATATGCGCCAGCCGATCGCAGGCGGCGCGATACGCATCGAGATGTTCGGACTGCCGGCGCACCGGCGTTTCCCAGGCGATGCCGAGCCAGGCCAGATCGTCAAAAATCGCCGCCTCGAACTCCGGCCGGCAACGCGTTCCGTCGATATCCTCGATCCGCAGCAGACATCGCCCGCCGGACTGCCGCGCCAGATCGAAATTCAGCAGCGCCGAATAGGCATGGCCAAGATGCAGATGGCCATTCGGGCTGGGCGCAAAGCGGAAGGTGCGGGCCGGGCTCATGGCTCTTCCATATCACCATCATATCCGGGAGCACGAGAGAGGCTGTCTTATGCAAAACGGCAGGTATCCATCGATGCCTGCCGTTTGATTCCCGTTTGATTTCCTGTGACTTCCGAGGTCGCAGCTTTGGCTTACGAATCCGCCGCCCGGCCGCTCTGGATCACCACCACGCGGCTGCCGGTTTTGACGCGGTTGTAGAGATCGACGATGTCCTGGTTCATCAGCCGGATGCAGCCGCTGGAAACGGCATGGCCGATGGTTTCAGGCTCCGTCGTGCCATGGATGCGGAACATGGTGTCGCGATCGCCCTGATACAGATACAGCGCGCGCGGCCCGAGCGGATTGTCGAGACCACCGACCATGCCGCCGGCGAGCGGGCGATAGCGCGCCGGCTCGCGGTTCATCATGTTCTCGGTCGGGCTCCAATGCGGCCATTCCGCCTTGCGCCTGATGGTGGCATTGCCCGCGAAAGCGAGCCCGGCCTTGCCGACGCCGATGCCATAGCGCATCGCCTTGCCGTCGCCCTCGACCAGATAGAGATGACGCGCGGCGGTATCGACGACGACGGTGCCGGCCGGCTCACGGGTGCGGTAATCGACGCGCTGGCGCAGCATCGCCGGATCGACGCCGGAAATATCGATGGCAGGCAGCGTGTGGGCGCCGTCGATCAGTTCGGCATATTTCGCGGAGGAACCGCTCAAGTTCGCAGGCATCATGCCGCCACTGCCGGCACAACCCGCCAGCAGCGCTGGCAGAACGAGAAGCGCCAGCAGTCGTGGCCAGCGCGGCATTCCAAAACCCGTCATTTCAATTCCCGACTTGATCCCCGCCCCATCAAGGCGACCTGCATCTCTTACAGGGCTCGCCCCCCAAAGCCGGCTCAACAGCGCGTCATCCGGGCGTGGAGCGGGCATCAGAGTGCATTTTGCAAGTCGCTGTGACGCGAGCGCCACAGCAACGGGAACTATACGTCCACCACAGGTTGTGATGCAGCGACGTGCCAACGCCGCTCATTTCATGTGATTGGCGCCGCGGCTTCTTGCGAGCCGCGGCGCAGGTCACGTGGAAGCGCCGAACGGCCCCCTTCGAGCGAGCTTGCGACACGCCGACAGGTGGCGGCAGCCACGTTGATCGACGGGCGCGGGTTGCGCCATTGGCTGGTTCGACCATCCAACTGCGCAACGGTTTTGCGCATCATATTGCGAGGCATTTGCAGCTACTTGTCGGCGACTTGCATCGCACTTCCGCACGGTCTAGAGCACCTTCGCTCCGCCGCGGCACCTCCATCAACACGAGACTTTCAGATGACAAGCGTTCGCAATCTTGCGCAAGGCAGCATTGCTATTGGCTTGATCGTGCTCGGATTGAAGTACTGGGCCTACCATCTCACCGGCAGCGTGGCGCTGCTGTCGGATGCGATCGAAAGCATCGTCAATGTGGTGACGGCGCTCGTTGCCTTCATGGCGATCAGCCTGAGTGCCAAGCCGGCCGACGACGAACATCCTTACGGCCATCACAAGGCCGAGTATTTTTCGGCGGTGATCGAGGGCGTGCTGATCGTGCTCGCGGCGTTGCTGATCTTGCGCGAAGCTTATTTGTCGTATCTCGCGCCGCGTCAGCTCGATACGCCATGGCTCGGGCTCGTGGTCAACGGCGCTGCCACAGCCATCAATGCCGGATGGGCGTGGCTGCTGGTCAGCCGTGGCCGGGCCCGGCACTCGCCAGCGCTGGTCGCCGACGGACGCCATCTGTTCACCGACGTGGTGTCCTCGCTCGGGGTGCTGGCCGGCGTCGCGGTCGCTGCCCTGACGGGCATCGCCTTGCTGGATCCGATCATGGCCGCGCTGGTGGCGCTCAACATCCTGTGGGCCGGCTGGGTGCTGATGAAGCAATCGCTGAGCGGACTGATGGACGAAGCCATTGAGCCTGCGATGCTGGCGACCATCAAGCAGACCATTTCAGCGCAGGCGCTCGGTGCCATCGAGGCGCATGATCTGCGCACCCGGCGTGCCGGACGCATGACCTTCATCGACTTTCATCTCGTGGTCGCCGGCCACACCACCGTGAGTGCGGCGCATGAGATCTGCGACAATCTGGAGCGGGCGATCCGTGCCGAGATCGGCGAAGCGCTGATCACGATCCATGTGGAGCCGGACGACAAGGCCAAGCACTCCGGAATCGTAGTGCTGTGATCTTGTAGCGCCGCGATCGACGAACCGTCTTCCCCAGGTCCCTGCCGCATGCTAGTCACGCGCTGAGGATCGCTCTCGTGACATATGGATCGCGCAAACGCTGGTTTGGCGCCGTGGCTTGTTTGGCCGCGGTCTATGCGCTCGCGCTCAATGTCGTGCTGTCCAGCCTGATCCTCGCATCGGTGTCGCCAGCGGCGCAGGCCGCGGGTTTCGAAATCTGTTTTACCCACCCTGATCTCGCCGCCTCGCCCGACGACAGCGGCAAGACCACCGCGCCCACGCTGCATTGCCCGCTCTGTGTCGGCACCCACGCGCCAGGCGCGCCGCCTGTGGTCGCGGCGTTCTCCATTTCGCGTATCGCCATCGCGATAACGCCGATCGTCACGCCCGATGATCGAATCGTCGCGGCACGTGCCACCTCCGACCACCGCGCCCGCGCACCACCGCAACTGAGCTGACGTCACACGACGCCTTGCGCCGCGTTGTCACGCGAGCGCGCTCAGTTCAATCCGGTGGAGTTTCACCTCATGCATTCCGTTTCCATGCGGCTGCGCAGCGCTTTGCTGGCATCCGCAACCATGCTCGCGCCGAGCGTGGCGTCGGCCCAATCGGCCCCCTTCACGTCGCTGCCCGCGGTCACCGTCGATGCCCCCGCACAGCAACGCGCGACCACGTCGCGCAAGCCACGACAGACCGCGTCCAGTGCCCGAGCCGGGCGCAACGCCGCGGCGCCGATCGCTGCGCCCGCAGCCGCTGCGGCAACGGCGCCGGGCGTGCCTGGTTCACTCACCGTGCTGACCGCGCAGCAGGCGCTGCGCGAGATCCAGCAGACGCCCGGCGGCGTCGCGCTGGTGACGGCGGATGCGTGGCGGAATTCCACGCCCTCCAGCACCATCAAGGACATTCTCGATTACGTGCCCGGCGTGTTCGCCCAGCCGAAATGGGGCGACGACACACGGCTGTCGATCCGCGGCTCCAGCCTGTCGCGCAATTTCCATCTGCGCGGCGTGCAGCTCTATATGGATGGCATCCCGATCAATACCGCGGATGGCTACGGCGATTTCCAGGAGATCGATCCGACCGCCTATAAATATGTCGAGGTGTACAAGGGCGGCAACGCGCTGCGCTTCGGCGCCAATTCGCTCGGCGGCGCCATTAACTTCGTGACGCCGACCGGGCGCGATCCGTTCATCAACGGCGTCTCGCTCGACATGGGCGCATTCGGGTTCAGGAGGCTGCAGGCCTCGACCGGCGGCGCCAATGGTCCATGGGACGGCTTCATCACCGCCTCCACGCAGTCAGCGGACGGCTATCGCGACCATAGCTATGGCGATGCGACGCGCGTCAGCGGCAATGTCGGCTATCAGTTCTCACCGGATTTCGAGACCCGTTTCTATCTCAATGCCAACAGCGTGCGGCAGCGCATTCCCGGCTCGGTGACCAGGAGCGCCGCGCTGAATACGCCGACCATGGCGGCAGCGAACAACGTCGCACTGGATCAGCAGCGCAACATCGATACGGTCAGGCTCGCCAACAAGACGACGATCCGGCTCGACGACACCACCATCGATTTCGGGGTGTTCGGCGTCGATCGCCACCTGATGCATCCGATCTTCCAGGTTCTTGATTATCGCTATCAGGACTATGGCGGCTTCGCGAAGGTGACCGACGATCGCATCATCGGCGGCTATCGCAACGTGCTGGTCGCCGGCGTCAACCTCGTCAACGGCCGCATCGACAACACCCAATACGTCAATGTCGCCGGGCAGAAGGGCGCGCTGGCGTCGTCGTCGCTCGACCGTTCGAAGAACACGTCGGTCTATGTGGAGAATTCGCTCTATGTGTTGCCGAGCGTAGCGCTGATCGGCGGCACGCAGTTTCTCTATGCGACACGCAACCGGCAGGACCGTTTCCTCAACGACGGCGATCAGTCCGGCGCCACGGAGTTCAATCTGTGGAGTCCGAAAGGCGGCGTGTTGTGGAACATCGATCCGACCTGGCAGGCCTATGCGAATGTCTCGCGCAGCGCGGAGGTACCGAGCTTCGGCGAGAGCTCGTCGGGCCCGGGTATTCCGACCATCCCTTTCACCAGCATCCGCCCACAGCGCGCCACCACCTATGAAATCGGCACACGCGGACGGCGACCGGACCTGACCTGGGAGCTCACCGGCTACCGCGCCAATATCACCGACGAATTGCAGTGCCTCTACAGCGCGTTCGGCAATTGCA
>JAPLPC010000239.1:0-1388 GCA_026400425.1 Hyphomicrobiales bacterium
ACCGTCGGCAGGATCAGCTCGAAGTCCACGCCACGCTGCAGCAGCAGATCGAACGCGGCGCCGAAGGTTGCCATGTGATGGCGGATTTCGCTGCGTCGGCTGCCGGGCAACACCAGCAGCACCGGCGGCTGCGTATTACGGCGCTGTTGCTCGCTGTCGTCCGGGCGGAGTGCCGCGATCTGCTCGATCAGGGGATGACCGACATAGGTGCAAGGTGGACCGCCGAGCGTGCGGTGCACCTCCGGCTCGAATGGCAACAGCGCCAGCACGTGATCGACATAACCGCGCATCGCCTTGGCGCGGCCCGGACGCCAGGCCCACACCGTCGGCGAAACGTAGTTCACGATCGGGATCGTCGCGTCGCGTCGATGCACGCGCCTGGCCACGCGATGGGTAAAATCCGGACTGTCGATGATGACGAGAATGTCGGGCTTCACCTGCAACACCTGCGCGGTTGCCTGCGCGATCAGTCTCAGCAGCGAAGGCAGCCGCTTCAGAACCGCGGTAAAGCCGATGATCGACAACTGCTCGATCGGAAACAGCGACGACAATCCCTCACGCGCCATCGACGAACCGCCGATGCCGGTGAAAACTACATCTTCGCCAAAGCGCTGCCTGAGTTCGCGCATCAGCGGCGCGCCCAACCGATCGCCGGATTCCTCGGTGGCGATGAGATGGATCTTGCGCGTCACGCCGGCAATCCCGTCACGAAGATACTGGCACCGTCCGCGGTCTCGATCATGGCCTGCGGCTCGGCGACGATGGTGTTGCCGGCGACGATCGCAATGCCGGCAAGTCTTGCCGCGATGGCGCCCTCGACGGTGCGCGGTCCGGTCGCCGGCAGATCGAAGCGGAGATCCTGACTGCTTTTCGGTGCCTTGACCAGCACGCCCCTGCCGGCTTTGGCACGGATGCGGCCGGCAGTGCGGAGTTCGGCGACACGCGCCAGCAGCGCATCGGTGCCGCCGATATCCTCGATACCTACCACATGGCCATCGATCACCACGCAAGCCTGCCCGATATCGAACGGACTGAGCGCGTGCAGCACCGCGCGGCCGCGCGCGATATCGGCCTGCGCATCGCCATCCGGCGTCGTGCGCGTAATGTGTCCGGCCGGCATCAACAGATCCGGCGCCACGTCCTTCACGCCCAGCAGGTGAAACCCCTGTTGCTCGAACAGACGACTGACGCTGGTGAGCAGATGATCGTCACCGCCGCGAAAGGCGCGAAGCAGGCTCGGCATGACGCGCAGCGTGCCCCAGTCGAGACGGATTTCCGAGATCGCGGGCCGCACCAAAGTGCCGATGAAGATGAGCTCGCGGCAGTCCGCGGCGCGTATCTGCTTCAGCAAGGCGCCGAGCTTGCCGATCGGCGTCCAGTAGTGCTCG
>JAPLPC010000239.1:1439-2108 GCA_026400425.1 Hyphomicrobiales bacterium
CCGGATCGCAAAATCCCTTCAGCCCGAAGATCACAGGCTTGATGCCGCGCGACGCCAGTGAGTCCGCGACCGCGAACGGCATGGCGCCGCCGCCGGCAATGATGCCGAACGGCGATGCGATAGAGCGCTGCTGATGGGGAGGCTGGCCGTTCATGTCAGGCCCCGCTCTCCTGGTTCAGGACCGGCCGCCGGATTCCGGCAGGCACAATGCACGATGTTTTCCGCCAGCGATGAACGTCAGGATTTCGGCGATGGCCGGATCTTCGCTGGCCAGAGGCTGCACGCGTTCGAGACGCTCGGCGAATACACCGGGTCCATGAAACAGTTTCTGATAGAACGAACGGACCGCAGCCAGCCGATCCTTGGTGAATTTGCGGCGCTTCATGCCGATCAGATTCAAGCCTTCCAATGCTGCATACTGGCCGTTGACGAGCCCGAACGGAATGATGTCGCCGCGCACACCGCAGACGCCGCCGACCATCGCCTGCGGTCCGATGCGCGTGAACTGATGGACGGCCGACAAACCGCCCATGAACACGAAATCACCGATCTCGCAGTGGCCGCCGAGCGTCGCCGACGTCGCAAAGATCACGTCGTTGCCGACAACGCAGTCGTGGCCGACATGGGCGCAGTTCATGAAGTAGCCGCGGTCACCAACCGTGGTGATAC
>JAPLPC010000521.1 GCA_026400425.1 Hyphomicrobiales bacterium
CAGATCGCCGGCGCCATCGCCTTCGGCACCACCAATATCGCCGCCGGCCTGCTGGCCGACAGGATCGGGCGCCGCACGCTGCTGATCACCAACTGCTTCATGGTGATCGTGTTCTCGTTCTTCGTCGCGCCGCTGCTGTCGGCCGGTGTCGCCGGCATCTACGCTTTCGCGCTGATCGGCCTCGCGATCTTCGGCATCAATTACGGCCTGATCGGCGCAGCACTGGCGTCGCCGTTCCCGACCGCGGTGCGCTACACCGGCTCGTCGATGACCTTCAACCTGGCGAGCATCTTCGGTGCCTCGCTGGCGCCCTATATCGCCACCTATCTACAGGCCAATTACGGTCTCGCTTACATCGGCTACTACGTGCTCGCCGCCGCAGTGATCACGCTGGTCGCGATCTTCGCGTCCGAGAAGCACGAAGTGTGACGATATGAACCGTCGTCGCCATTGAGCACGCTTGCTGTCCCTCCCCCAAGTCGCGAAGCGACGCCGTGGGGAGGGTGGCGCGGCGACGAACGGAGCGAGGAGACGTGACGGGTGGGGCGCCACAAACGCCGCGGCGCGTGGGGCGCCCCACCCGTCTCGAACGCTACGCGTTCGATCCACCCTCCCCACGGCGCGGCTGCGCCGCTTGAGGGAGGGAGAGCACTAACCGCTGTTGCGCAATCCCGCCGAGATGCCGTTGATGGTGAGCTGGATGCCGCGCAGCACCTGCTCGTCGCCGCCGTCGCCTTCGGCGCGGTGCTTTTGCAGGAGTTCGACCTGCACATGGTTGAGCGGATCGAGATACGGGAAGCGATTGCGGATCGAGCGCTCCAGCAGCGGATTGTCCTGCAACAGCCCGTCCTGCTCCATGATGTCGAGCAGCGTCTCGATGGACAGGTGCCATTCACTGCGGATCGCGCCGAAGATCTTCACGCGCAGGGCTTCATCACCCACCAGTTCCGCATAGCGCGAGGCGATGGCGATCGAGCTTTTGGCAAGCACCATGTCCATGTTCGACAGCAGCGTGCGGAAGAACGGCCATTCGCGGTGCATCTCCTGCAGGAAGCCCATGCCCTTGTCGGGATGCGCCTTCAGCCAGGCCTCGATGGCGCTGCCGAAGCCGAACCAGCCCGGCAGCATCAGCCGGCACTGCGCCCAGGAAAACACCCAGGGAATCGCGCGCAGATCCTCGATCGCGCGGGTTTTCTTGCGCGACGCCGGGCGGCTGCCGATGTTCAGCGTCGAGATCTCGTTGATGACGGTGGATTCCCAGAAGTAATCGACGAAACCCTCGGTCTCGTAGACCAGGCCACGATAGGCCTTGAAGGCCAATGCTGAGATTTCCTCCATCGCTTCGAGATATTGCGGCGACGGCGCCGAGTGCTTCGGCGCCAGCAGGCTGGCTTCCAGCGGGGCGGCCGCAAGGATCTCCAGATTGTTGCGGCCGACTTCGGGATTGGAATATTTGCTGAAGATGATCTCGCCCTGCTCGGTGATGCGGATCTGGCCGTCCACCGCGCCGCCGGGCTGCGCCAGGATCGCATCATGGCTCGGGCCGCCACCGCGGCCGACCGAGCCGCCGCGGCCATGAAACAGGCGCAACCGCACGTGATGGCGCTCGAACACGTCGACCAGTTCGATCTCGGCCTTGTAGAGCTCCCAGCCCGAGGTAACGAAGCCGCCATCCTTGTTGCTGTCGGAATAGCCCAGCATCACTTCCTGCACGGCGCCGCGGCTGTCGACCAGTCTGCGATAATCATGCAGCGCGAACAGCCGATCCATGATCCTGGCGGATGCCTGCAGATCCTCGATGGTTTCGAACAGGGGCACGATATTGATGCCGCTGCGGCCGGAGGAATCGACGAGGCCGACCTCCTTCAGCAGCACGGCGACCTCCAGCATGTCGGAGACGCCCTTGCACATGGAAATGATGCATTGGGGAATTGCGGCGACTCCGAACTTCGCATGCACCTCCGCCGCCATCCGGAACAGCGCCAGTTCGCCCAGCGTCTCCTCGCTATATTTGACGAACAGCGACGACAGCGGCCGGGCATTCTTCAACTCGGCCGCCAGCAGCGCGATGCGGGCCTCCTCGTCGAGCGCGAGATAGGATTTGCCGGGCATCGCCGCGTCGATCAGTTCGGCAATGGTGCGTTCATGCACCGCAGAATTCTGCCGGATGTCGAGGCTGGCGAGATGGAAGCCGAAGCAGTCGATCGCACGGCGCAGGCTGCGCAGCCGGCCGCGCGCGATGACGCGCGAATTATCCGCATGCAGCGAGCGATCGAGAATGTCGAGGTCGGCCTTGAACTCCGCTGCCGACGCATAAGGCGGCGCATCGCCCACGGCGGCGCGGCGGTTCGGCAGATCGAGCGCATGCGCGGTCGCCGCCATGCGCGCATAGATGCCGGAAATCGCGAGGCGATACGGTTCGCCGGCCCGATGCGGCGACGGATCCGGGGATCGCTCCGCCAAGGCCCGCAACTCGTCGGACACGTCGGCGAGATGCGCCGCCATCGAGAGCTCCGCGCCCAGCGCGTGCAATTCGTCGAGATAGAAGCTGAAGGCGCGGCGGCTCTGCAGCATCACGGTGCCGCGCATCACATCCGCCGTCACGAATGGATTGCCGTCACGATCGCCGCCTATCCAGCTGCCCATGCGCAAAAACGACGGCAATGCTTCGGGGCCGCCCTGCTCGCTGAGACTGTCCTCCAGCCGGCAATGCAGCCGCGGCACCTCGCGCAGGAACGTGTAGTCGTAGAACGCCAGGCCATTGGCGACCTCGTCGAGCACCGTCAGCTTGCTGCGACGAAGCAGATTGGTCTGCCACAGCGTCACCACCGCCCGCCGCGACGCCTCGTCCAGCGCCTCGGTCTCTTCCGCCGTGAGCTGCATGCGCTCGCGACGATCGAGCAGAGCTGCGATCTCCATTTCGCGGTCGATGGTGCTCTTGCGACGGACTTCCGTGGGATGCGCGGTGAGCACCGGTGACACCAGCGCCTGGTTGAAGAACTTGCCAAGCATCTTGGCGGCGATGCCGGCCTCCTGCGCCCGGGCGACGGCATGAGCGAGCGTGCCGTTGGCCGAGGCGGCATCGGCGCGCTGGGCGCGCATGCGGCGGATATTGTTCTGATCCTCGGCGATATTGGCGAGATGGGAGAAATAGCTGAAGGCACGCACGATGCGGACCGTTTCCGCCGTCGTCATGCCATCGAGGATGGCTTCCAGCTCGCGTCGTGCATCCCTGTCCTCGTCGCGGTGGAAGCGCACCGAGGTCTGGCGGATGTTCTCCACCAGATCGAACACCGCGGCACCCTCCTGGTCGCGGACCGTATCGCCGAGGATGCGGCCGAGCAGGCGGATATCCTCGCGCAACTGGGCATCGGCCTGCGGGTCGGCGCTCGCGCCTCCGTGCAACGGGGCGGCTTGCTGATCGTTCGGCAAAGTCATGGACACCAAGCATCTCCGGAATGTGGCCGGATGCCCATTTGGTCGCATGTTTTGCTGCGATGCAAGGTGAACCTGAGCGCCGTGCGCTCAGATCGTCCGTCCCGCTGCCGCCCAATACGGATCCCGCAGCCGGCGCTTGAAGATTTTGCCGGAATCTTCGCGGGGCAGATTGTTCTGGATCTCGATTTTCTTGGGCACCTTGTAATCGGCGAGCGCTTTCTTGAGATCGGCGCGGACCGCGGCGAGATCGAGCTGCACTCCAGGCTGGGGCTCGATCACCGCCATCAGGCTCTCGCCGAATTCCGCATCGGGAATGCCGAACACCGCACAATCATGCACGCCGGGGAGAGCATGCAGCGCCGATTCGATCTCGGCCGGATAGATGTTGACGCCACCGGAGATCACCATGTCGCGCTTGCGGTCGCAGATGAAGACATAGCCGTCGGCATCGAGATAGCCGACATCGCCCGAGGTGATGTATCCGTCGCGGTCGATCTCGGCGCGCTTTTCCGGCTTGTTGTGATAGGTGAAATCCGGATTGCCGGCGATGCGCGAATAGATCTCGCCGATCTCGCCCTGCGGCAGAATTTCGCCGTCGTCACTGAGGAAGCGCAGTTCGGCACCCGGGGCGATCTTGCCGACGGTGCCGGGCTTCTTCAATGCGTCCTCCGAATTGGCGAAGGTGACCGCGCCGGATTCGGTCGAACCGTAGAACTCGTAGATCACCGGCCCCCACCAGTCGATCATCGCCGTCTTGACGTCGGCCGGGCAAGGAGCCGCGGCATGGATGACGTGGCGCAGCGACGACATGTCGTATTTTGCGCGGATCTCCGCTGGCAGCTTCATCAGCCGGATGAACATGGTCGGCACCATGAAGATGGTGTCGATCTTCTCATCCTGGATGATGCGCAAAAATTCTTCCGCATCGAAGCGCGGCATCAGCACCAACAGACCATTGAGCCTTCCCGCGCGCAACGCAAACGCATTCGGCGCCGAGTGATAGAGCGGCCCCGGCAGCAACGCGCGGGAGCCCTCCTTGAGTCCGTAGACCCGCGCGCGCATCTGATCGGCAGAGGCCGCCTGCGCCGGCGTCGGCGCGAAGCGGCGGACGCCTTTGGGATGGCCGGTGGTGCCGGACGTGTAGATCATGTTGTGCGGCTGCGGCAGTGCCGGGCCATCATAGGGCGGCTGCGTCGCGAGCCAGCCGTCCATGTCGACGGCGCCGTCCGGTGTCGTCAGCTGCGCGGAATCGATCTTGTAGTTCCGCAGGATCTCCGGCGGCGTGGGCACGCTGAGGCAGGTGATGCCGGCCGGGATCGCGTCGCGCAACTGATGCAGCATGTCGGCATGGGCGATCACGACCCGGCTGCCGGAGTCCTTCAGCACATAGGTGATCTCTTCCGGCTTGAAATGCCAGTTCACCGGCACGCCGTAAGCACCGAGCCGCGCCACCGCATAGGCGGCTTCGAGAAACGCGATGTCGTTGCGCATCAGGATGGCAACGCTGTCACCCTGCTTGACGCCGAGCGAGGCCAGACCAGAGGCGATCCGGCTGGCGCGGGCGTTGATGTCGTCGAACGCGCGCAGCCGATCGCCGGAGATGACGCCGTGGCGGAGGGAGGAAGTGAGCATGAGACGTTCCGTTTCTTGTTATTGTTGTTGCGACCAATCGCTCCGTCGTCATTGCGAGGAGCTATTGCGACGAAGCAATCCAGTCTTCGCTTGTCGCTTCTGGATTGCCGCGTCGCTGCGCTCCTCGCAATGACGGCTGAGAGGCTGGAGCCTAGTCCACAAAATTCGGCGCGCGCTTTTCGATGTTGGCGCGGACGGCTTCGGTCTGATTGGGGGCGCCCATCAGTTTCATCTGCTCGACGGATTCGGCGAGCAGCGCCGGGCCGGGATCGACCGCGAGATTGTTGAGCATGCGCTTGGTGGCGCGGATCGCGTCCGGGCTCTTGCCGGCGATCTCGCGCGCCGTCTCCATGGCCGCGGCATGGGGATCATCGACGACGCGCGTGGCCAAACCGTAGCTCAGCGCCTCCTGCGCCGAGAAAATGCGGCCGGTGTAAGTGAGCTCGCGGAGAATGTCGTCGCGCACCAGCGAGGCCAGGATCGGGGTGCCCGCCATATCCGGCACCAGGCCCCATTTGATTTCCATGATCGACATCCGCGTGTCCGGCGCGACGTAGCGCATGTCGGCGCCGAGCGCGACCTGGAAGCCGCCGCCGAACGCGACGCCGTGCACGGCGGCGATCACCGGCACCGGCAATTGACGCCAGCCCCAGACGGCCTGCTGCGAATGATTGCAAAGGCCATGGGTGCGCAACGACAGATCACGCTTCTGCGCACCGCCGATGCCATCGCCGCCGGTTTCCTTCATGGCGGCAAATCGCCCCATGTCGAGGCCGGCGCAGAACGCCCGCCCCTCACCCGACAGCACCACCGCGCGCAGCCCCCGTTCGCGGCCGAGCTTGTCGGCGGTGTCCACCAGAGCCGCAAACATCGCGGCATCGAGCGCATTCATCTTGTCGGCGCGGACCATCCTGACGTCGGCGACGCCGCCTGCAATGGTGACCCGGATGCGGTCTTCCATGGGAGGTTTCCTTCCTAGACTTGTTCTCGCACGCGTTGATCGCGTCGTTTCGACACTTTACAGCGTCGTATTGCCGGGATTTAGTCAATCAACTAATTAACCCGTCTGCACCCTCTTAAAGCAGGACCACGCCATGTTCAATGATCAGCTCCTCGTCGGCCGCAAAATCCTCGTGACGGGAGGCGGCACCGGCCTCGGCAAGTCCATGGCCGCAAAATTCCTGCAACTGGGAGCTGAGGTTCATATCTGCGGCCGCCGCAAGGGCGTCTGCGACGAAACCGCCACGGAGCTGATGGCCGAATTCGGCGGCAAGGTCGGCAGTCACGGCGTCGATATCCGCGACAGCGCCGCGGTGGATGCGATGGTCGAGAGCATCTGGGCCGACGGTCCGCTCACCGATCTGATCAACAACGCCGCCGGCAACTTCATCTCGCGCTCGGAAGACCTGTCGCCGCGCGGCTTCGATGCCATCGCCAATATCGTGATGCACGGCACGTTCTACATGACCCACGCCGTCGGCCGCCGCTGGATCGCCGGCAAGACGCGCGGCAACGTCGTCTCGATCACCGTGACCTGGGTGCGCAACGGCAGCCCCTATGTGGTGCCATCCGCCATGAGCAAGTCGGCGATCCATGCGATGACGATGTCGCTCGCCACCGAATGGGGCCGCTACGGCATCCGCCTGAATACGATCGCGCCCGGCGAAATCCCGACCGAAGGCATGAGCAAGCGCATCAAGCCCGGCGACGAGGCCGGCGCCCGCACCAAGGCGATGGACCCGATGGGCCGGGTCGGCTCGATGGAGGAATTGCAGAACCTCGCAGTGTTCCTGATCTCCGGCGGCTGCGACTGGATCAATGGCGAGACCATCGCCATGGACGGCGCCCAGGCGCTGGCCATGGGCGGCAACTTCTACCAGCTGCGCGACTGGTCCGACAAAGACTGGACCGACGCCCGCGACGCCATCAAGGCGCAGAACGACAAGGACAAGGCGAAGCGGGGCTGAGCTCTTTCTTCTCTTTC
>JAPLPC010000392.1 GCA_026400425.1 Hyphomicrobiales bacterium
AGGAGAGTTCGCATGCTCGTTTCAGGTGCCGATGCCAAGACACTGAAGAGCCGCGTCAAGGCGGAACAGGATCGCCTCGCTGCGGCCGAGGCGGAATTGCTATGGGCCGCCTGTTTCGAGGTGGCCATCAAGCTGATGTCCGACGATGTCGAAGCGTACAAGGCCTGTCGATCGGCGAAGTGCCGTCGGCAGCGCCGCTGCGTCGGCCGACCCGTTCGTTGCAGCCCGATCATCTGCGGGCATGGCATCAGGCACGACGTCAGCCGCCTGATCGATGGCCTGTACTGGATGACGCTGCCGCAACTCGCCAACGGCCGACCGCTTGCCGACGACGACGACGACGACGACGCGGACCAAGCATGACGACGGCGATCGGCGGCTGGCGAAGGCCGGCGCGAAAGCGAGCGGTACCGTGTTCGCTGGCATCCCGCCAACAAAAAAGCCGGCGTTGCCGCCGGCTTTCATTGTCTGGTGATCCGTTGCCGCACCCGTTAGTGCGCGGCTTCCAGCGCTGCGGCTTCCGCCTTGGCGATGGTGCCCATGACCGCGCTCTGCACCTTTTCAAAGGCGCGGACCTCGATCTGGCGGACACGCTCGCGCGAGACGCCGAACTCCGACGCCAGGTCTTCCAGCGTCATCGGTTCGTCGGCGAGGCGACGGGCCTCGAAGATGCGCCGTTCGCGCGGGTTGAGCACCTGGATCGCACCGGTCAGCGCCTGGCGGCGATGATCGAACTCCTCGTGCTCCGCCAGAATGGCTTCCTGGTTGGGCGAGTTGTCGACCAGCCAGTCCTGCCATTCGCCGGCTTCGCCGTCGTCACGGATCGGCGCGTTGAGCGACGCGTCGCCACCGAGGCGGCGATTCATGTCGATCACGTCCTGCTCCGTCACGCCGAGGCGCGTGGCGATGATCTTGACCTGATGCGGACGCAGATCGCCTTCGTCCAGCGCCGAGATCTTGCTCTTCGCCTTACGCAGGTTGAAGAACAGCTTCTTCTGGTTCGCGGTGGTGCCCATTTTCACGAGCGACCACGAGCGCAGGATGTACTCTTGAATCGACGCCTTGATCCACCACATGGCGTAGGTGGCCAGACGGAAGCCTTTCTCGGGCTCGAAGCGCTTCACCGCTTGCATGAGACCGACATTGCCTTCCGACACCACTTCGGAGATCGGCAGTCCGTAGCCGCGATAGCCCATGGCGATCTTGGCGACGAGCCGCAGATGGCTGGTCACGAGGTGATGGGCCGCAGTGCTGTCTTCATGTTCGCGCCAACGCTTGGCGTACATGTATTCCTGCTGCGGTTCCAGCATCGGAAACTTGCGGATCTCGGAGAGATACCGAGACAGACCCGATTCTCCATTGAGAACCGGCATGGTAGCTGTACGGGCCATGATGACGCCCTCCAGTTGTTCAGGCCCCCGATAGCGGCGGGCCAGGCAGCGGACGCTGTGCGTTCAATCGATATTGGATCAATCGAAGTATTAAAGCCGTCCTGGCTGCGATGTTCCGCGTCTCACTTGACGCAGGTGCAACATACACCTTCTACCGACCGGTATGGAAGTGAATTTTCTGTCACGTTGCTGTGTTGCGATACTAAGCTACTGAACTCGGTGTATTTTTTGTATGCATCTGCGTCATTCTGTCAGGGCCAGATGGCTCCGCAGCGTCGCCAGATCGTCGGGAAGGTCGGCCGTCCACTCCAGAATCTCGCCGCTGCGGGGATGTTCGAGCGCGAGCAGATAAGCGTGCAGGGCCTGGCGATCCAGCGATTCCAGCGCCGCCTTGCTGAGCGGTCCGAGCGACGAGGCCTTGGTCTTGAAATGCGGACCATAGACGCCGTCGCCCATCAGCGGATGCTGGATATGGGCGAGATGCACGCGGATCTGATGCGTGCGCCCGGTTTCGAGCTGGCATTCGAGCAGCGAGGCCGCCGGCCGTCCCATCCGATCGGCGAACTGTTCCAGCACGGTCCAGTGCGTCACCGCTTCGCGGCCGCCGTCGCGCACGGCCATCTTCTCGCGCGCATGCGGATGACGGTCGATCGGCGCATCGATGCTGCCGCGCGGACGGTTCGGCACGCCCCAGGCGAAAGCCTTGTAGCCGCGCCGCATCTCGTTGGTGCGGCCGTGATCGGCGAATTGCGTGGTGAGCGACTGATGCGCGGCATCGTTCTTGGCGACCACCATCAGCCCGGTGGTGTCCTTGTCGAGCCGGTGCACGATGCCCGGTCGCTTGACGCCGCCGATGCCCGACAGCGATGCGCCGCAATGGGCGATCAGCGCATTCACCAGCGTGCCGGTTTCGTGGCCGGCGGCGGGGTGCACCACCAGGCCCTTCGGCTTGTTGATGACGATGATGTCCTCGTCCTCGAACACGATATCGAGGGCGATGTCCTCGCCTTCGGGCTCGGCGGGGGCCGCGGGCGGCACGTCGATTGTGATCGTATCGCCCGCAATGACGTGATAAGCGGGGTCGCGCACGGCGGCGGGATCCTGGCTGGCGCGGGTCAGCGTGACCTGTCCGGCGAGGATCAATGCCTTCAGCCGCGAGCGCGACAGCGCAGGCGCTCGCACCGCCAGCACGCGATCGAGCCGGTTGGAATCTTCGTCGCCCTGGACGGTGACGGTGACGCGCTGATCGTTCATTCCGAAAACCTTACTCTTCAACGAGCTTTCAATGACCCAACCTGCCGCGCCGAATTCAGAGCCGTTGCCCGAACCCACTGCCGACCAGGCCGCGATGATCGCGCG
>JAPLPC010000399.1 GCA_026400425.1 Hyphomicrobiales bacterium
CTTGGCTACAAGATGGGCCCGCTGGAGCTGATCGACCTGATCGGCCTCGATACCCAGGTCCGCCTCTGCGAAGCGTTCTATCCGATCACGCTCGATCCGCGCGCGGCGACGCCGCCGCTGCTGAGCCGCATGGTCGCCGCCGGCCTGCTCGGACGCAAGTCCGGGCGTGGCTTCTTCAATTACGAAGGCAACGCGATGTTTGGAGCCTGAGCCGATGACCTATGCCATCAATCAGAACGGGTCGAGCCGCTCCTTTCCGGACGGCGACACTTTCCTGCAGAATGCCTCGCACGAGGCCAATGCGAAGATTTTCATCCTCAGCGGCGTGCCGTTCAAGGCGGATGATGCCCGCAGCGCGATCCTGATCGAACTTGGCAATGAAAGCCTGGCCGAGCATATCGGCGACGACTGCAAGCACAGCAACGTGCTTGGCTTTGCCCGCTATCGCAACGGCGACGATGCGCCGTCGGCGCTGATCGAATTGGTGCGCCCGGTGGGAGCGTCGGATGGGGCGGTGGCCGCGGCGATCGACATGTTCAAGGCAGCAGGACTCGAGGTCGTTGTGTCATCCGACCAGATCGGCCGCATCATCAACCGCCTGGTTTTGCCGAAATACAATGCCGCCCTTCGTTTCCTGGACGAAGGTCTCGCCACTCGCGCAGACATGGATCTCACTTGCAAGCTCGGGCTGGGATATCCGGATGGCCCGCTGGAACGCATTTTCCGCGGCGGCATGGCTCATCACCACGATGTAACTTATGCGCTTTTTCAGACGTATGGAACGTCGGCATATGCTCCAACCCGTCGCGCTATCGTCGCCAAAAATCGCGATGTGTCCGCAGGCAATGATTAAATCGCGCGTAGCGGAGACGATTGATGGCAACTCATTTGAATGAGACGCTGGGCGGGCAGCTTTCGGACGGCTTCCATTTCGGCGACGTTCTTGGAATGCGTCGCACCGAGAGCTCCGCGGGCGAGGCGACGTTCGAGATCGAGATCGGACCTCAGCACCTCAACAGGCACGGCACCGTGCATAGCGGCGTTCTGATGGCGATGCTCGATACAGCCGGCCTCTGGGCGGTGTCTGATCCGGACAACGCCACGCCACCGAAGGCTGTGACGGTTTCCCTGAATTGCAACTTCATCGGCAGATCAGGTGCCGGAGATACAATAATCCGCGAAATCGGGCGGATATCGAAGCATTGCAAACGGATATATTTCGCCTCCATCGTCGCGGAGAGCCAACCTAGCGGTCAGCTCGTCGCGACGGGGCAGGGCGTCTACAATCGGATCGCTTGAGGGAAATGCTGCGGGCTAGGTCGGCAATATACCCGCCGCCTTGATTACTGGAAGCAGCCGTTGCTCCTCAAGATCGCGCGCCTTCGTGACCTCTTCAGAGGAGGTCGGCCATGCAACAGCGCCAATGTCGGTGAACTTCCTGACGATGTCGGGGTCCGTCAGGACCTTCCTGGCGTATTCGTTGAGTGGTGACAAGGCTCGGCGGCAATTTGGCGGGTCCGCATAGCGCGGCCCATGATGTCAATTCGAAGACCGGCAGAATCTTATTGATCGCGGAGACGTCGTGAAGAATGGGACTACGCGTTTTGGTCGTCACTCCCAAAGCTTTGACGGATCCGTCTCCGCCTGCATCGGCCCGGTTCGCGACGACCATCTGCTGGCCAGTAACCTCGCCAAGGCTCTTATAGAAAATGCGCGATAAGGAGTCCGTCGCTCCGCCTGCGGCTAACCTCAGAATGTATATGTCCGGTCGCATCGACCAGCGTTCCTGCGCCGTCACGATGGAGGGTATCGTTAGGCACCCGCCAAGGATTGATAGAGCGCTGTGCGCGACACCCTTATCGAATCAACCATTCATTTCTGCGCATTGTATTTTCTCGAGAGCGCCCGAGGGTAATGCTTTATATTCGCGCGTTGAGTTGTCGCCACGCGGATGCATATGATGCAATCCGTATGCCGGTGCGAAGCGGTATCCCGAATGGTCAAAAGGATCAGTGTCGCCCTCTACGATTCAATTCATGTCGATGCATGAAAAATCTGATTGCGACATTTCATTGTCTCCCACACAACGCAACTTGATTGCGTTATCTCGATGCGCCAATCCTTGCTGGAAATAGCAACCCATGTCGGGTCCATCTCACTCAGCTTACGATAAAGATAGGACCGAGAGATGCCTAGACTTCCGCCGCTTTTTCTTGTGCCCTTGTGACGGGCGAGCGCTTCACGCATAGGAGACGAAGTCGGCGCAGATAGCTCTCCGTTCTTGTAAGATCCCACCCAATTCCATGTTGCCACCACTGCAATTCTGCCCGGGACTTATACAGGCCGCGAGGTAACGCTCTAACTGGACGGCAGTTGAATTCGCGATTGTCGAAACCAGCGCGCTTGGCGTGATTATTCCCCTCCGGGCTTGTCGCAAGCCGCAAGCTTAGATCGTCGGCACGATGGCGAGCTAGGCTCGTCAATCCGATTGCATCGGTCTTCAACTACTGATCTTCGATCTTCATGGAGAACGTTTGGCCGGGGCTAGGCCGGTCCTGAAACCTTGCCAGCCCGTACGAGAACGTCCGTAACTTGCCTACGTCTCACCAGACGATACGAATCCTTATGAGAGCGGTCCGCGAGCTCATTGCATCACCTTGTTGAAGGGCAAAGAATTTGAGCGATGACGTTTGTCTTTGGTGGGGTGCCCCCGACCTAAATGAAGACGACCTTAGAGCCTGACTGAAAAATCAGCGAGTGATCTCGGTCGGGTGTGATTCCATCGGATTTGCAAAGATTCGAGGGAGATCACGATGCCTTGGACCGAGATCACTCGTGCTCAATATCGGCGCGACGAGCTGCGTTATGCAAGCGACATGAGGGACGAGGAGTGGGCGTTGATTGTGCGTCAACTCCCGCCGCGCCATCGGTTGGGACGGCCGCGCAAGGTCTGCCTGCGCAGCGTCGTGGAGGCAATTCTGTTCATTCTTTCCACGGGTTGCCAGTGGCGTGCGCTGCCGAAGGAGTTTCCGCCATACTCAACCGTGCAGGGCTATTTCTATGCCTGGCGCGACGATGGGAGATGGCAGAAGATCGTTGCAGTCCTCGTCGGACGCTCGCGCCAAAAGCTTGGCCGTGCGGCAAAGCCGACGGCAGCTGTCATCGACAGTCAAAGCGCACCAACGACACATGCCGGGGGCCCACGCGGATACGACGCAGGCAAGCGGGTTCACGGGCGGAAACGACATATCGTCACCGATACCGAGGGGCATATGCTCGCGGTTCAGGTTCATCCCGCCAACATTCAGGACTGTCACGGGGCGGTGCCGTTGCTCAAGCAGCTGCGATCCAGGTTTCCGAAGCTGCAGCACGTGTTTGCTGACCGCGTCTATCGCGGCAAGCAGCTTCTCAATGCGCTTTCGGATTGCGGGCCGTGGACGATTGAGATCGTCGAACGACCACCGGGCACCAAGGGCTTCCAGCTACTGCCGAGACGATGGGTCGTCGAGCGCACCTTTGCATGGTGCGGCCGATGCCGCCGTCTCGCCAAGGACTTCGAGGCATCCGCTTCCACCGAAGCCGCATGGCTGCTCGTTGCGCATATGCGGCTCCTGACCCGAAGGCTCGCCCGCAAGCCTGACGCGGCATTTTGAGTCAGACTCTTAGGAGCGAGCGAACTGGTATCGACTTCATTGTGTTCGGTAGAAGCGATTGATTCGAAATCGCGCTTCGATTTGATACTCACCCCAAACCGATCGAGCCACTACTGTCAGAATATCGCTCTAAAAAATGCATTCAACTTCATTAAGTAATTAATATATAAATGCTCGTGCTTATTGCGCCACGAATGAGATTTATAGTTGTCAGTGCTACGCACGACAGTTGAACGCAGCCTAACAAGTCCCTCTAATGTGCTTGCGAGACTGACCGGCCAAGGCGCATCGCTCTTTGGTGCCGGGCCGAAACAGTGGCATAATTCTTGGAGGGAAATATGAAGTTCAAAACAATCGTTCTTGTTTCTACAGCAGCGCTACTACCTTGCAGCATGGCATCTGCTGCCGATCTTCCGGTGAAGGCGAAAGCGGTCGAATACGTGAAGGTTTGCTCGCTATACGGTGCGGGTTTCTATTACATCCCTGGCACCGACACATGTATTAAAATAGGGGGCGCCATTCGCTTGGACGTTGGCGTCTATAGTGCAAACTACGACGCGCCCTATTGGCAAGGGGGCGCCAACGGCAACAATCTATGGACGAAGGATTATTTCTGGTCGCGAGAACGGGTCAATGTCACGACTGACACTCGAACGGCTACAGAGTATGGCGTTCTGCGCACCTACGCGAATATGCAATTTGACTTCTCTCAGAACCGTGAGTCGATTGCAGGCGGTTTTGTAGAAATGGATTTCGCGTTCATTCAGTTCGCCGGTTTCACCTTCGGCAAGGCTGTGTCACAATTTGATCCGCAATGGGCTCTGTCGAAGCCGTGGATTTCTTCGGGATTTAATGGCGGTTCAAATAACGCAACTGGCATCCCACAGATCTCATACACCGCAAACTTCGGTAACGGTGTTTCCGCCACCATTTCGCTAGAGAACGCGTCGGCTTATCGAAACGCGGGCCTGTGGAATACGGCTACGTACATCGTGGGTCCAGGCGCTTCGAGCTTTGTACCAAATTTCTATGGGTCGGCTTCTAACACGTTCTTGGGAAATTCTTACGGCGGCAATCATATTCCTGACGTGGTCGGAAACATACGCCTTGATCAGGCTTGGGGATCTCTGCACTTCGGTGCTGCGATGCATCAAATCACGTCGGGCTTCTACGGTTCTAACGAGAGCACAGGGCATCCAGACGAATCATATGGATTTGCAGTTACTGGAGCCGTCGAATTCAAGGATTTGCCGACAGGTGCCGGCGACAGCTTGAAAGTTGAAGCGTCATATGCGCAGGGCGCGGCTAAGTACCTTTTTGGCGGCACGACCGATACCGCTGGTGGCGGTCGCTACGCGGCCTTTAGAGATGGAGGGCTTGGGTTTGGCTACGTGCTTGATGGCGTTTACGCGCCAGGAACGGGAATTATTCAAAGTAAAGGCTGGGAGGTCAGCGCGTTCTACGAGCACTATTGGAGCCCGGCTTGGAGAACTTCGATCTTCGGCAATTACAGCCATATCGAATACGGGGATGGCAACGCGCTGATGATGGCCGCATTCTCTAACGATGGTACATTTCCAGCCGGTGGGCCGGGAACAAATTCAAGCTCGGCAGCTGCGGCTCGGGCTGGCGTGTTAAACGCGTCAGGCAACTTTGACCTTAATTTGGCACAGATTGGTACCCGAACAGCTTGGACTCCTGTCAAGAATCTCACGATCTCAGCTCAATTTACTTACAGCAGGCTCGATCAAAATTTCAGCGGAACATATCAAACCATTGGTACGGGTGCCGCTGGAAAGCCTAGTGGCTCAGTGTACGAGCTGAAAGATCAGAATCTTTACAATGGGGCCGTGCAAATTCTGCGTAGCTTCTAGCGAGAAAAGGAGGATAAATCTTTGTAATCTCCAAGTGCCCTCGGCCATGCCCGGCCGGGGGCATAGAAAAAATGGCTAGAACATGCCCGATAAAGATCCGCTCATGAACATGCTTCAAAGTATACTATCGATCGAAGGAAATTTGCGGACACTGTTTTCCGAATGTGGCAAGCGGTTAGACATCTCAGGTCCCCAGTGGATGCTGCTGCTTGTACTAGAACAGCAAGAGGGGTCTGGCATCCCCGTGAAAGAAAATAGCGTCGGCAATGAGCTGTGACCCTTCCTTTGTCACCTCATCGGCGCGGCAGCTTGAGTCTCGAGGTCTTGTTTCAAAATCACCGTCTTCCACTGACGCGCGCGTTGTCCTCATTCGATTAACAGATACAGGACGAATAAAGCTCGCGAATTTGAACCGTTTAAGAAAGGCTTATCGGCGCGAGGTTTTTCGAGGGGTGGGCGACCAAGAAGTTTCGAGCCTGTCGGATCGCCTGAGCATCATTGCACAGCGGAGTGAGAAAGCGTCAAAGCGTATTCTTATCGAGGCATCTTAGGCCAAATGGCCTTGC
>JAPLPC010000611.1 GCA_026400425.1 Hyphomicrobiales bacterium
AAGACGAGAGCCGCTACACGCCGTTCAATCATCTCGGCGAGAAGCAGGGCCGCTACGAAGTCATCAACTCGCTGCTGTCGGAAGAAGCCGTGCTCGGCTTCGAATACGGCTACACGCTGGCGGAGCCGAATACGCTCACGCTGTGGGAGGCGCAGTTCGGCGACTTCGCCAACGGCGCCCAGGTGGTGTTCGACCAGTTCATCTCGTCGGGCGAACGCAAGTGGCTGCGCATGTCGGGCCTCGTCTGCCTGCTGCCGCACGGCTATGAAGGCCAGGGCCCCGAGCACTCCTCGGCACGCCTCGAGCGCTTCCTGCAGATGTGCGCGGAAGACAATATGCAGGTGGTCAACCCGACCACGCCGGCGAACTACTTCCACATGCTGCGCCGCCAGCTGAAGCGCGAGATCCGCAAGCCGCTGATCGTGATGACGCCGAAGTCGCTCCTGCGCCACAAGCGTGCGGTGTCGAAACTCGATCAGCTCGGCTCGGGCACCTCGTTCCACCGCGTGCTGTTCGACGATGCCGAGAAGCTGCAGCCCGACAACAAGATCCGTCGCGTCGTGCTGTGCTCGGGCAAGGTCTATTACGACCTGTTCGAAGAGCGCGAGAAGCGCGGCATTGACGACGTCTATCTGCTGCGTATCGAGCAGCTCTATCCGGTGCCGCTGAAGACGCTGGTGCAGGAATTGACCCGCTTCAAGGGCGCGGAATTCGTCTGGTGCCAGGAGGAACCGCGCAACATGGGCGGCTGGCACTTCATCGAGCCGTATCTCGAATGGGTGCTCAACCAGATCAACGCCGCCCACAAGCGTCCGCGTTACGCCGGACGCGCGGCGTCGGCTGCGACCGCGACCGGTTTGATGTCCAAGCATCTCGCCCAGCTCAAGGCCTTCCTCGACGAGGCGCTTGGCTGAGCCACCTTCATCATCGCAATGCCCCGCCTCGCGCGGGGCATTCGCGCACCCGTCTTATTCGAAATCTAGACTTCGACCTCTTTCCGGCTTGATCGATCCAAGAAACCTTAGGATGGGATCATCCTGCCGCAAGCAATAGGAAGCTGACCATGACTGAAATTCGTGTTCCCACGCTCGGTGAATCCGTGACCGAAGCCACCATCGGCCGCTGGTTCAAGAAGGCCGGCGACGCCGTCGCCGTCGACGAGCCGTTGGTCGAACTCGAGACCGACAAGGTCACGATCGAAGTGCCGGCGCCCTCGGCTGGCACGCTCGGCGAAATCGTCGCCAAGGACGGCGAGACGGTCGCCGTCGGCGCGCTGCTCGGCCAGATCACCGATGGCGCCGGTGGCGCCAAGCCGGCCGCATCGGACTCGGCACCAGTGAAGCCGAGCGCCGCAACCGCCGCTGCTGCGACCGCCGCAGCGCCAGCCGCTGCCGCTCCTGCGCCGTCGCAGAAGAGCCTGCCCGCCGACACCCCGCAGGCGCCGTCGGTGCGCAAGCTCTCCGCCGAAAGCGGCGTCGATGCCGCCGGCGTTGCCGGCACCGGCAAGGATGGCCGTGTCACCAAGGGCGACATGCTCGCCGCCATCGAGAAGGCCGCGTCGTCGCCGACCCCTGTGAACCAGTCGGCCTCTGCCGTGCAGATGCGCGCCGCCTCGCCCGCCGACGATGCGGCGCGCGAAGAGCGCGTGAAGATGACGCGCCTGCGTCAGACCATCGCCCGCCGCCTCAAGGACGTGCAGAACACCGCCGCCATGCTGACCACCTTCAACGAGGTCGACATGACCGCGGTGATGGCACTGCGCGCGCAGTACAAGGACGTGTTCGAGAAGAAGCACGGCAACAAGCTCGGCTTCATGGGCTTCTTCACCAAGGCCTGCGTGCAGGCGCTGAAGGACATCCCGGCGGTCAATGCCGAGATCGACGGCAGCGACATCATCTACAAGAACTACTATCATGTCGGCGTCGCCGTCGGCACCGACAAGGGCCTCGTGGTCCCGGTCGTGCGCGAATGCGACACCAAGTCGATCTCGCGGATCGAGAAAGACATCGCCGATTTTGGCAAGCGCGCCCGTGACGGCCAGCTCAAGATCGACGAGATGCAGGGCGGCACCTTCACCATCACCAATGGCGGCATCTACGGCTCGCTGATGTCGACACCAATCCTAAACGCCCCGCAGGCCGGCATCCTCGGCATGCACAAGATCCAGGAACGTCCTGTGGTGGTCGGTGGCAAGATCGAGATCCGCCCGATGATGTATCTGGCGCTCAGCTACGATCACCGCGTGATCGACGGCAAGGAAGCCGTCACCTTCCTGGTCCGCGTCAAGGAAAGCCTGGAAGATCCGGCCCGTCTCGTTCTGGATCTGTGAGGTCAAAGCGGCATCTCATCTGTTGAGGAAACATGGCCGAGTGGGTCAGCTTTTCAGAGATAATCAGAAATGCTGCCCTGGCCATCGCCGCCATTGTCGGCGCACTTCTAGCGTGGCGGCAGTTGTCGCCCGCGTCCCTTCAGGC
>JAPLPC010000574.1 GCA_026400425.1 Hyphomicrobiales bacterium
ATACGCTTCAGGTGGCACCGATGGCGCCGCCGATCGCCAAGGTGAAGGGGCTGATCATCGTCAGCCACGGCACCGGCGGTTCGGAGCTCAGCCTCAACGGCCTGGCCATCGCATTGGCGCGGCACGGCTATCTGGCGGCGGCGGTGCGCCATCCCGGCGACAATTATCTGGACAAGTCGCTGTGGGCGGCGTCGCCCGGGGCCATCCTCGTCGAGCGACCGCGGCAGGCGTCGCGCGTCGTCGATGCGCTGCTGGCAGATCCCGACTGGCGCGGTCGCATCGCGGCGGACGCCCGGGGGCCGCTGATCGGCGCCGTCGGGCATTCGGCCGGCGGTTTTACGGTGGTCGGCCTTGCCGGCGGCCGGGTCGATCTGGCGCTGATCGGGACACATTGCCGGGCCGACCGTGCGGACGATCCGATCTTCTGCGGCATGGGCGGCGACGCGACATCGACGCAAGCGCAGCCCGTCCAGGCACCCACGACGAAAGCAGCCGGAGCACTCGCTTCGGTGGCCGATCCCCGCATCCGCGCCATCGTTGCGATGGCGCCGGTCGGCGCGGTCTTCACGTCGGCATCGCTGCGGGCCATCGCGGTGCCGACGCTGATCTA
This sequence comes from Hyphomicrobiales bacterium, assembly GCA_026400425.1. GTDB lineage: Bacteria > Pseudomonadota > Alphaproteobacteria > Rhizobiales > Xanthobacteraceae > Tardiphaga. The sequence goes on from JAPLPC010000574.1 coordinate 611, forward strand.
CGCCGCCGCCAATGATCGCTGGCTGCCGCCACGCTTTCATGCCGCACGGATTGCCGAAAATGTGCCGGGCGCGAGTTATCAGGTCATCCCCGACGCTTGGCACTTCGCGTTCATGAGCAAGGTCGGCATTCCCATTCCAACCCTGGACGGCGAGACCGACGCCGATCCGCCGGGCTTCGACCGGGCCGCATTGCTCAAGCAACTCGACACCGACGTGCCGGCATTTTTCGATCGCACGCTGGCGCCTGCGCCGTAGCGCGGCGCCAATGCGCGCTACTTCTTCGCCAGCGCGCAGGCCGGGTCGATCGGCCCGAACGCATCCTCGCCGGAGATTGTTGCGAGGATCTTGTAGTAGTCCCACGGATATTTGGATTCCTCCGGCGACTTCACCTGCACCAGCATCAGGTCGTGCACCATCAATCCGTCCTCGCGCAGTTTGCCGTTGCGGGCGAAGAAGTCCTCGATCGGCTTCTCGCGCATTTTCGCGGCGACTTTCAGCGGGTCGTCAGTGCCGGCCTCCTTGATGGCGTTGAGATAGACCATCGTGGAGGAGTACACGCCGGCCTGCCACATGGTCGGCATACGCTTGGTCTTGTCGAAGAACCGCTTCGACCACGCCCGTGTCTTGTCGTCCATGTCCCAGTAGAACGACGTCGTCAGCAGCAGGCCCTGCGCGGTCGGCAATCCCAGCGAGTCGATATCGGTGATCAGCGCCAGCAACGCCGCCATCTGCTGGCCGCCCTTGAACACGCCGAATTCGCCGGCGGTCTTGATCTCGTTGATGTTGTTCGGTGGCCCGCCGGCAATGCCGATGATCTTCGCCTTCGAGGCCTGCGCCTGCAACACGAACGAGGACAGGTCCGACGCTCCGAATGGCGGCCGCACGGAACCGAGCACCTTGCCGCCGGTCTTGGTCACCACCGCAGCGGCGTCGCGCTCGAGCGCGTGGCCGAACGCAAAATCGTCGGTGATAAAGAACCAGCTATCGCCGCCGCGCTTGACGACTTCCTGCGCGGTGCCGACCGCGAGCGCGCGGGTGTCGAACACCCATTGCATCGTATAGGGCGAGCAGAACTTGCCGTGGAAATCCGCCGAGCCCGTGGAATGGGTGATGAACAGGCGCTTGCGGTCATTGGCGACGTTCTGCACCGCGAGGCCGACGGCGGAAACCGGCACGTCGACGATGAGATCGACCTGATCGACATCGTACCAGCGCCGCGCCAGCGACGCGCCGACATCGGGCTTGAGCTGATGATCGCCGATGATGATCGCGATCGGCTTGCCGAGCACGCTGCCGCCGAAATCATCGACGGCCATCTGCGCGGCGGTCACGGAGCCCTGGCCCGAGGGTGTCGAGGCCGGTCCGTTCATGTCGGTGAGCACACCGATCTTGACGACGTCGTCGGACACCTGCGCGGAGGCGGGCGACAGAGCGAGAGCGATCGTCAGTGCGGCGATTGCGGATAATGAAGCTGCGTGCATGTGGCCTCCCGGAACTGCGCGGCATCTGTGGCCGCATGCTTGGGACATACATAGCTCGACAAGGGATGCGAGCGATAGCCACGCCAGAGCATTGCGGGCTAATCGTCCAGCGTGGCCAGTCGCTCGGCTTCGGCGAGATCGTCCGCGGTGTTGGCATTGAAAAACGGGTCGACCGGATCGACCGGCCAGTCCACCGAGGCGACGCGGTAACGCGTCAAGAAGCGGCCGACGGCGCGGATGCCGTCATCAACCAGCGCGCTGCGAAGGGCATGGCGCAGCGCGACGTCCCACAGCCCGACCACAGGATGCGATCGTCCCGCCGACGTGGCTACAGCAAGCTGTGCGGCCTGATCGCTGCAAGCCTCGTGCAGTCGCGTCACCAGATCCTGCGGCAGGAACGGGCAATCACCGGGCGCGCTGACGATCCAACGGATGTCCGGCCGCTGCGCTGCCGCCCAATCGAGCCCCGCCAGAAGCCCGGCGAGCGGACCCGCAAAATCGGGGAGGTCGTCGGCGACCACAGGCAGGTCGAAGGCAGCGAAGCGCGTCGCATCGCCATTGGCATTCAGGATCAAGCCATCGCATTGCGGCGCGATCCGATCGATCACCCGCGACAGCATCCTGCGGCCGGCAATCGCACGCATCGGCTTGTCGCCGCCGCCCATGCGCCGCGCAAGGCCACCCGCCAGAATGAGGCCGAGTGTCGGTGGATGATGATCTGTCGCCGCCATGCCGTTGCATAGGACATTCGCGGCCGCCAGGATATAACGCAGGCGCACATCAGGGAATGCACGCAAGTGTCGTCAAGGGTTCTCGATCTCACCGGTTTGAAGTGTCCGCTGCCAGCGCTGATGACGCGCAAGGCGATGACGGCGCTAGCCGTCGGCGATCGGATCGAAGTGCATTGCACCGATCCGATGGCCGTGATCGATATTCCAGCCCTCGTGCAGCAGAGCGGCGACCGCGTTGTGAAGAATGAACGCCGCGATGCGGTGATGATCTTCATTATCGAGAAAAGCAATGCTGCGATCGCAAAAGACGATTGAGCTTGCCGTATCTACTTCAGTTCATTTGATAAAATGTGCGAACTGATACTTTTTCCCTATCGACTCGCCGCACACTATCTGGCCCTGTCCGAACGGCATTGCGCGAAAATCCATCGTCCGCGCGAGGCTGGGGAATGTTTGGACGATACGGCTGTTTCAGATCGCAGGCACGGCTCAGAAGGGTCGACTGCAGGGGGAATTTAAATGACGACTGTTGGCAATGCCGGAAGTTTGTCCGGCGCGAAGCCGGGTTTGTTAGATCGCGAACGCATCATCGCGACAGCGGGATTCAATCGTTGGCTGGTGCCACCCGCGGCGCTTTGCATCCATCTCTGCATCGGCATGGCCTATGGCTTCAGCGTGTTCTGGCTGCCGCTGTCGCAGGCCATTTCGAATCCGGCATCGAAGCAGGTGTGCGATGGCATCAGCCTCGCGACCGAACTCTTCACCACCACCTGTAACTGGAAAGTCGCCAGCCTCGGCTGGATGTACACGCTGTTCTTCGTGCTGCTCGGCGTCTCCGCAGCGATCTGGGGTGGCTGGCTCGAGCGCGTCGGCCCGCGCAAGGCCGGCTTCGTTTCGGCGCTGTGCTGGTGCGGCGGTCTCGTGCTTGGCGCCATCGGCGTCTACACCCATCAGCTCTGGTTGCTGTGGATCGGTTCCGGCGTGATCGGCGGCATCGGCCTTGGCCTCGGCTACATCTCGCCGGTGTCGACGCTGGTGAAGTGGTTCCCGGATCGCCGCGGCATGGCGACCGGCATGGCCATCATGGGCTTCGGCGGCGGCGCGATGATCGGTTCGCCGCTCGCCAATCTGTTGATGAACTACTTCAAGACCCCGACCGATGTCGGCGTATGGCAGACCTTCCTGGCGATGGGCGTGATCTATTTCGTGTTCATGACCATCGGCGCGTTCTCCTATCGCATCACGCCGCCGAACTGGCGTCCCGATGGCTGGACCCCGCCGGCCACGGCCAATGCGATGATCACCACCGGTCACGTGCATCTCGACAATGCGCACAAGACCAAGCAGTTCTGGCTGATCTGGGGCGTGCTGTGTCTCAACGTCTCGGCCGGCATCGGCGTCATCGGCATGGCATCGCCGATGCTGCAGGAGATCTTCGCCGGCAAGCTGATCGGTTTGCCCGACGTGCCGTTCGCTCAGCTGACGGCCGCACAGAAGACCACCATCGCGGGCATCGCTGCCGGCTTTGCCGGCCTGATCTCGCTGTTCAACATCGCCGGCCGGTTCTTCTGGGCGTCGCTGTCGGACAAGATCGGCCGCAAGAACACCTACTACACCTTCTTCATCCTCGGCATCATCATGTATGCGCTGGTGCCGACCTTCGCGGCGATGGGCAGCAAGGTGCTGTTCGTGGCGGCCTTTGCTGTCATCCTGTCGATGTATGGCGGCGGCTTCGCCACCATTCCGGCCTATCTCGCCGACATCTTCGGCACGCAGTTCGTCGGCGCCATCCATGGTCGCCTGCTGACCGCGTGGGCGACCGCCGGCATCATCGGTCCGGTGGTGGTGAACTAT